>DASVDB010000020.1 GCA_036381315.1 Bacilli bacterium
TCCGTCACAGCAGATGATTCGCTCGCCGGGGCGAAAGCGCATTACCCGGGCAATATGGCGCGCGTCTTCGCCGACTACCGTAACACAATTGTCCCCAAATTGTCCGGAAGCCACAAAATAGCGCTGCATCGTTTGGCCATCCTTTCCTAGCCCCATGCTCCAAAAAGCTTTAATATCAGTTTTACCATTCCCTGGTACAGATCAATCTGCAGCGAAAACAGCGGATCGATGGTTATTCTGCGCAAAGGCGGGATGAACACCAGCAAAAGAAAGATAAATACGCCCCAATGTTCGATTTGTGAAAGCCTAGCCCGCGTTTGCTGCGGCACAATGTCTGCGATGATGCGATAGCCGTCCAGCGGCGGCACGGGAATTAAGTTGAAAATGAACAAAATCAGATTCAAACTGATCAATATATTGAATTGCACGTGAATCGCTTCGTTCACCCGCGACGTTTCCGGATTAAAACCGAAGGAAAGCAGCACGTACCACAGCAAAAGGGCGACAAAGGCCAAGAGCAAATTGCTTAGCGGCCCGGCCGCGGAAACAATGATCCCCATCAATCTGGGGTATTTGAACTTGGAGCGCATGACCGGCACCGGTTTTGCCCAGCCGAATCCGGCGATAAAAATTAGAATCGTGCCGAACACATCCAGGTGCCTGCGCGGATTCAGGGTGACCCTGCCTTGATTTTTCGCGGTATCGTCGCCGAATTTCCAGGCAAACCAGGCATGGGAACATTCATGAACCGAAAACGCGGCAGCCAACGCCAAAAACACAAAAGGAAATACGTCGAGCGGAAAAGCAAATAAATCGTCCAAATTCAAACCGTTCACCCGCCTATTGTTTGCGCGCCGAAAGCGCGACCCATTCGCCTTCCGCCATGCGGCGGACGATGCGCAATCCGGCGTCCGCCAACGCCTGCGCGACTTCGTTTTCTTTCCGTTCAATGATGCCGGAAGCGATCAATACGCCGCCATCGGCAAGCGCCCGCGCCGCATCGGCGGCAAATGAGATGATGATGCCGGCAAGCAAATTGGCCACAATAATGTCCGCCGGCGCAAAATCGCTCGGATTGGCGGCGCCCTCTCGCGTCAAAACGTTCAACAAATCGCCTTCGCAGACAACAATCCGGTCGCTCAGCCCGTTCGCCCCGATATTTTCACAAGCGCTGGAAACGGCGACAGGGTCCACGTCGATGGCCAGCACCCGTTTAGCGCCAAGTTTTGCCGCGGCAATCGCCAAAATGCCCGATCCCGTACCGACGTCGATGACGCGTTCGCCGCCGGTCTGCGTTTTTTCCAGCATGCGCAAACATAACGCCGTCGATGCGTGCGTTCCGGTGCCAAAAGCCATGCCGGGATCCAATTCTATGACCAAATCATTTTTCCGCGGGGTATAATCCTCCCAGGTAGGCTTGATCACGATCCGGTCGGAAATGCGAACGGGTTTGTAGTATTCTTTCCAGGCGTTTGCCCAGTCCTGATCATCGACTTCGTTCGTTTCGATGCGTCCGCTTCCCCGATCAATTCCGCAATCGGCCAAAGATTCGAGAAACCGCCGCAGTCGCTCTTTGATCCTCAGCACTTCCGCCGATTCCGCAAAATACGCGGAGAGAATCGCCTGTCCCGCAGGTATGTTATTTTCGGGAAGCTCGTACCATACGGTTTTATCTTCCGCTTGCCGTTTTCCGGGAATTTCCGCTTCTTCGATGGAGACGCCGCCCGCTCCCAGTTCGTGCAGAAAATGTGATACCGCTTCCACCGCTTCTGTTGTAGTGTGGACAGTCAATTCAACCCATTTCATGCCAATCCTCCAAAATTGCAGCACAGTAAAATTTCATGCAATTCATTTTACTACAAGTCTGCCTAAAGTGAAAATAAAAAGCGTCTTGCCAAGTTGGCGAAGACGCTTTTGCCCGCAAATTTTCCCCGTTCATATTTTTCCTCCCCCCGCTTCAATGACGCGCAGCGCCTGATGAAAATGCTCCTCGGCAATGACCGCCGTCAACAAAATATTGCGTCCCGTCGGCATTCCCTGTCCCCCGTCGCTCATTCCGCTGGCGCCCGCATCCGCCGCCGTTAAAATTCCGGCGCTTTTGTTCGTGATATCCGCAGCCAATGTCAGGCTTGCCAGGCTGGGGATGTCGCCGGTTATCGGATTCATGATCCGCTCTACCCCGTCGCCGGGAAATTTGGCAACTTTGCGGATGGACAATGCGGACGCGCGCAGCGACTCCAGTTTGCGCTTAACCGCCTCCGCCTCTTCGGGGGTATTAAAATAGGCCAAAATATTTTTTTCCGCCATCTCATCCACCTTTTTTTATCGCTTTTCCGCTCTTTGCTCCGCTTCAGTGGCCCGCGCCAAAGCTTCTATATCGTCCTCATCCGCGGCTACAAGGGAAAATTCCACATCTTCTTTTTTGGCGATTGGCAAATGGCGCCTTGCTGCTTCGTTGCCGCGTTGTTTCGGCATATATTGTTCGCCCCTTTCTAAAATGAGTCTGTTTATAGGTTTTGATCATCCGGCAAAATTATTCCAACGATCGCCATGCCTTTCGCCCAACAAATACCGGGAGCCGTCGCGACTCCCGGAACGTTCGGCAAACATGCCGTTTGTTTGCAATGTTTTTTTCAAGCCAGCTGTTTCGCTTTTTTGGCCAGTGCGCTTTGCTGTTCCGCCAATGCCGCTTGCGCCGCGGCGATTTTGGCGAACGGCACCCGAAACGGCGAGCAACTGACATAATCAAGGCCGGCGCGGTGGCAGAAAGCAATGGACTCTTTTTCCCCGCCATGTTCCCCGCAAATACCGGTTCTAAGCCCGGGTTTTGTTTCGCGCCCTTTTTGCACCGCCCATTTAACCAGCAGCCCAACGCCTTCGTGGTCCAGCACGCGAAACGGATTTTCCGCCAATATGTTGCGTTCGACATATTGCGGCAAAAACTTTCCTTCGGCATCATCGCGGCTGTATCCGAACGTCATTTGCGTCAAATCGTTCGTGCCGAAGGAGAAAAAGTCGGCATGTGCGGCAATTTTGTCCGCGGTCAAGGCCGCCCGGGGCACTTCGATCATCGTGCCGACACGGAAACGGCACTCGTGTTTGCGATTGCGGAGCACTTGTTCCGCCGTTGTTTCGACCAATTTGCGCAACATCGCCAATTCGTTGGCGTGGCCGACGAGCGGGATCATAATTTCCGGCGCAACTTCTATGCCTTGATCCAGACAAATGAGGGCCGCATTAAAAATAGCCTCCACCTGCATATCGTAGATTTCCGGGAAAATAATGCCCAATCGGCACCCCCGGTGGCCGAGCATCGGGTTTGCCTCAACCAGGTTCCGCACCTTGCGGATCATATTGTCGAGTTGCGCGATTTCCGCAGATTGCCGATTTTCCAGTTCCAGACGCTGACGCCTGAGCAGCAATTCCGGCAAATTCGGCAAAAATTCATGCAGCGGCGGGTCCAGCAGCCGAATCGTGACAGGCAACCCGCTCATAGCCGTGAAAATGCCCACAAAATCCGCCTGCTGCATTGGCAAAAGCTTATTAAGCGCCGCCTTGCGCTCTTGTTCCGTTTCCGCCAAGAACATTTCCTGCACGACGGGCACGCGCCGCGGCGACATAAACATATGTTCCGTTCGGCATAAGCCGATGCCTTCCGCGCCGTACGATCTGGCGCGCTCCGCGTCAACCGGATTGTCCGCATTTGCGTAAACGCGCAGCCTGCGCACTTCATCCGCCCACGCCAATAATTTCGCCAAATCAGCCGACAACTCGGGCGGTTGCAAGTTGACGGCGCCGCGGATGATCCGCCCGGAAGCGCCGTCGATCGTGATCCAGTCTCCTTCCGACACGGCTACCTTGCCGATCATGGCGGATTTTTGTTCCTCGTCGATGCGCAAATCTTCACACCCGCAGACGCAAGGCTTTCCCATGCCTCTTGCGACTACCGCCGCATGGCTGGTCATGCCGCCTCGCGCGGTCAGCACGCCTTCGGCGGCAATGACGCCGTGGATGTCTTCCGGTGTTGTCTCCACACTTGCCAGAATGGTCTTTTTTCCCTGTTTTGCCCACGCTTCAGCCGTATCCGCGCTAAAGACGATTTGCCCCGTCGCGGCGCCCGGCGAGGCCGGCAGCCCGTTGGCGATCACATCCAATTGCGCTTGCGGATCAATCGCCGGATGCAACAATCGGTCAAGATGTTCGGCTTCAATGCGCTGCAGCGCTTCATGCTTCTGAATAATGCCGTCTGACGCCATATCCACGGCAATTTTTACGGCCGCCTGCGCCGTCCTTTTGCCGCTTCTGGTTTGCAGCAAATACAGTTTTCCTTGCTCCACCGTGAACTCGATATCCTGCATGTCCCGGTAGTGAAGTTCCAGCCGCCGGGCGGTTTCGGCCAGCTGGCGGTACACATCCGGCATATCGTGCGCCAATTGGTTGATCTGAAGCGGCGTCCGCGCGCCGGACACGACGTCTTCCCCCTGCGCGTTGGTCAAGTATTCGCCAAACAGCGTATTGGCCCCCGTTGCCGGGTTGCGCGTAAACAGCACGCCGGTGCCGGAGTCCTCGCCCAGATTCCCGAACACCATCGCCTGGATATTTACCGCCGTTCCCTGATCATCAGGGATGCGCTGCGCTTTTCTGTACACGATTGCCCGCGGATTGTTCCAACTGCGGAATACCGCTTCCACGGCCAAATGCAACTGCTTCAATACATCCTGCGGAAATTCCGTTTGCGCCTGTTTGCGGAAAATCGATTTATAAGTTGCGATGAGACTTTTCCAGGCGTCCGCCGTTACTTCGCGGTCCGCGGCAAATCCGTGTGTTTGCTTCAGCTTGGCCACATGCTGTTCAAATATCTGCGAATCGATGCCGAACACGACATTGCCGAACATCTGCATCAACCGGCGGTAACAATCATATGCAAAGCGCGGATTTTGCGTTTTGGCGGACAGCCCGGCAACCGTTACATCGTTTAGGCCCAGATTAAGTATCGTATCCATCATCCCCGGCATGGAGGTAACCGAACCGGAACGGACGGAAACAAGCAGCGGGTTGTTTGCGCCGCCAAATGTTTCGCCTCTTGCTTGTTCCAGGGCGCTTAACGCTTCGGTTATTTCCGCGAACAGACGCGGCGGCATCGTTTCATGCGCGGCGAAATATTCCCGGCAAGCATCCGTCGTCACGGTGAAACCGGGAGGAACCGGCAGACCGGCGTTGGTCATTTCGGCCAGGTTTGCTCCCTTGCCGCCCAGCAACTGTTTCATGCGCGCATTTCCTTCGTGAAAATGAACAACTCTTCTAGCATTCATGTACGTTTTCCCCTACCTTTTCGCGAATGGCTTTGCAATTTTCCCGCTCGCAGCTGACGTAAATGACCGTCACCTTTTCCGTATCGACCATTTCCAAAATGTGATTACAATACTTGCACACGACGGTTCCCAACAACGTTTCGCCCGTGGCAGTCGCCGCCATTTTCCTTCATCTCCTTTCTTGTTGCCGCCGCAACATAATTTGCCAATTCCGCAACCCTGCACGCGTAAGCCCACTCATTGTCATACCAGGCCAAAACCTTCACCAGGCCGCCGCCCGCATTGAGCGAAAGACCGTCAATAACCGCCGATTTTTCGCAACCGATAAAATCCGTCGACACAAGGGGTTCGTCGCTTAAGGCGACATACCGGGCGTAATTTGCCGCGGCCGCCTGGCGAAAAGCCGCCTCCGCCGCTTCTTTGGTTACGCTCTTTTTCACTTGAACGGTAAGGTCAATCAAGGAAACATCGGGAACCGGCACCCTGATGGACACGCCCCGCACCACCGGCGCCAAATGCGGCAGCACATCCGTCAACGCTTTCCCGATGCCCGTGGTCGTCGGGATGATCGAATGGAAACACGATCGCGCCCGGCGCAAATCGCGGTGCGGATTGTCCAGATGATTCTGGTCGTTCGTAAACGCGTGCACGGTTGTCAGCCATCCGTTTTTTACCTGAAAAGCCTGATCCAAAATATCGAGCACGGGAGCGGCGCATATTGTCGTGCAAGACGCCGCGGATAGCAATGCGTGCCGTTGCGGTTTATACCGATGCTGATTGACTCCCATTACCACGGTAAGATCCAGGTCGCTTCCGGGAGCCGTGACGATGACGGTGGACGCCCCGGCAGCCAAATGTTTCGCCGCGTCTTTGCGGGAAGTGAATTTTCCGGTTGCGTCAATTACAACGTCGACGCCCAGCTTTTGCCACGGAATTCGCGCCGGATCATGCTCGCACACGACTTCGACGACATGCCCGTTAATCATGATTTGCCGATCGTTCGCGGCAATGTCGGCATGCCACCTGCCATGCGTGCTGTCATATTTCAACAGATGGGCAATCGTTTTGGCGGGGTGGATCGAATTGATTGCTGTTAACGCAAATTCCGGCGTTTTTTGGGCAAAGGCTTTTCTGATCAGCAGCCGCCCGATTCTCCCGGTGCCGTTTAAGCCAAAAGTTCCTCCCATTCCGCACCTCCTGATTGTTGTTATATATTTTATACCATTTATTTAATTATGACGCAATATATAAGAAATAAAAATTATTTAATACGCTATATATAAGTGAATATGCGCCCGAAATCAAAATTTATGGCACAATAAAAACCCGTTGCATGTGCCGATCGTTCACTCGGCATGCGCAGGGTTCGGGGAACATTGATTTTTTTGGCTGGCCTGATTTCAGTTGCGCTGCGCAGCGCCGTTCCAGAATACGCGCACAATGGCTGAGGCGGCATCTTCAAGGGTGGCATACCCCTCAAGAAAAGAACGGCTGTTTCCCAACATGCACAAAGCGCTGAACGCATGCGACAATAGCAGCGGGTTTTCCCGCGCAAGCGCCCCGCGCTCCATGGCGGCTTGCAAAGCGTCTGCCAGAGCCAAATGAATGGCCAGTTCCGCCTTGCGAATCTCCGCGATTTGTTCGCTCGATAAACGCAAACTGGCTTCTTTCAGCAAAGTTTCAAAATCTCCATGCTTGTGCTTCATGCGTTCCGCCGCAATATCAACCAACTTGTCCTTCAGATTTTTTTCCTGTTCCAGCAAATTGCGGACATGGCTTCGCACGCGTTCCAACGTATGCACAACCGAAAGCGTAAAAAGATTGGCTTTATTGTCGAAATAATAATATACCGTCGCTTTGGTAACGCCGCATTCGCGGGCTATCCGCTCCAGCGAAACCCGTTCAAAGCCCAGCTCCATAAACACGGCGGACGCTTTGCGCAAAACTTGTTCTCTTGTGCGGCTATCCCCATTATCCGATTTTTTCGGCCTGCCGGGCATACGATGTTTATTTGTCGGCATCATCAGATCCATCCTTGTTGCAAAATTAACCTTCCAGTATATATAATTAAAATCTAAACACATTATAGCATACATAGGGAGGCGACTTATGAGTCTTTCCATCCTAAAACAAATAAACGACTTCGTATCCGGCAAGGCCGGCAAATGGGTTACCTTGCTGGCATGGATCATATTGGCGGGCGTATTGAACAGCGTTTTCCCGCAAGCCAACAGCCTGGTGATTGACAATACCGCCAGTCTAAGCGACAAAATGCCGTCCGTGCAGGCCGAGGCGGTCGAAAAGCGGGAATTCCCGGATGAATCGGGCGTGCCCGCGCTCATTGTGTGGCACCGGGAAAACGGCTTGCAAAGCGACGATTTGGCCGCCATACAGGCTGTAGCCAAATATTTTACGGAATCTCCGCTAACCGGTCAATCTTTTGTCGTTCCCTTGCACAAATTGCCCGCGCCGGCGCTGCAAAAACAAGTTTCTTCCGACGGAAGCACGCTGGTGATGCCGTTATTTTTCCAACAAAACACCGATGAGGATCAGCTTAACGCCAGTATGCGGCAATTTCAAACGAAAACAATTGCCTTGCTGAATTCCGACCCGTTTGCCGCCCAAATTTCCGATTCCGCCGCGTTAAGCGCCAGAATTACCGGTCCGGTGGGCATTTCCATTGACGCCAAGGATTTGTTCAAGCGCGCCGATGTATCCTTGCTGATCGCGACCGTGTTGCTTGTCCTGATCATTCTGCTGTTGATTTACCGCTCGCCAATCCTTGCGTTGATTCCGCTTGTCGCTGTCGGTTTCGCCTATGGGGTCGTTAATCCGGTCATTGGGCGTCTGGCCGAGATAGGCTTAATCGACGTCGATTCGCAGGCATTATCGATCATGACCGTCTTATTGTTTGGGGCCGGTACCGATTATTGTTTGTTTCTGATCAATCGTTTTCGCCAGGCGCTGGGCGCGGAAAAGAGCATAAAAACGGCGCTGTTGCAATCCGTGAAAGGTGTCTCCGGAGCAATCGCGATGAGCGGAATTACGGTCGTCATCTCCATGTTTACGCTACTTTTGGCCAAATTCGGCTTCTATCACCGGTTCGCGATTCCGTTCGGACTGGCGGTGCTCGTCATGGTGCTGGCCAGCCTCACGCTGGTTCCCGCGCTTTTGGCCATTTTCGGTCGCGTATCTTTTTACCCGTTTATCCCGCGCACTCCGGAAATGGCGCGCGATTGGGCCGCACGCAAAGGCAAGCCGGCGCCAAAGTTGAAAGAACCGCACCGATTCGGCATGGCATTGGGCGGCAAAATCGTGCAAAAGCCGCTGCTCGTGGCAGCCATTACGGTAATTGCGCTTGGCGGATTAGCCGTGTTCGCCGCCCAAACGAAATTTACCTACGATACGTTTTCCGCGTTTCCGAGCTCGATGCCATCCCGGGAAGGCTTTGCGCTGATCGGCGACAAATTTTCCCAGGGCGAATTGGCGCCGGTAAAAGTGATGATCCAAACCGAAGGGAAAGATATTTCCGTTCAAACCGCATTGCAAAAGCTGGATTATATTGCGAAAATATCCGGTCCGCAAAATGGAAAGCAAAACCCGGACATAGTGGCCTACCAACTTGAACTGAAGTTCAACCCTTTTTCCAACGATGCGATCGACCGCATCCCCGAACTCAGGGAAAAACTGACCGCCGCCGTATCCGCGGCAGGCATCGGCGATGCGGCGCATAAAGTGTGGATAGGCGGACAAACCGCCAACCAATACGATATCCGCCAAGTTTCGTCCGATGACGCGCAGCGGATTATTCCCGTGATAATCGTCTTGATTTCACTTTTGCTCTTTTTCTATCTTCGTTCGGTTACTGCGACCATCTATTTGATATTGACGGTGCTGTTGTCTTATTTTTCCGCGTTGGGGCTCGGTTGGCTGATTGTGCATTACTTGCTGGGCGCGGAGGCAATTCAGGGGTTCATTCCCTTGTACGCTTTTGTGTTTCTGGTCGCGCTTGGGGAAGACTACAATATTTTTATGGTGTCGAGCATATGGAAAAACAGCAGACATGTGCCGCTCCGTCAAGCCGTGCGGCAAGGCGTCGCCCATACCGGCTCCGTAATCACTTCCGCCGGCATTATTTTGGCCGGAACGTTCGCGGTGCTTGCTTCTTTGCCGATTCAAATTCTCGTTCATTTCGGGATTATTACCGCTGTCGGCGTCATCCTTGACACATTTATTGTTCGCCCTTTCCTGGTGCCGGCTTTGACCGTTTTGCTTGGCCGTTTTGCCTTCTGGCCGGGAAAAACGCCGCAAATTGAGCATCCAATCCAGAACAGAGGAGGATAATTTAGTGGAGATGCCGATGTGCCGGGGCGGGAATGAGGAGATAGCATTGCATATCGATATTCGTATTGTCCATTAAGCGCAACTTTTTTATAATGAATGAATAGTGGCGAAGAACGTCCTATTCCCGCATGTATGCGGAACAGGACGTTCTTTCATTTTTTTTGGGGAGGCGATGCAAGATGGAATTTGCGGAAGCTCATGCCGCATTTATCCGGCATCATCTGGAAAAACGGACGGGCGAACGCCGCGGGCGTCTGGAAAGGGGGCATCAACATGGCGAGATGCTTTTTCTGAAAAATGTGTGGTGGCCGTTGCGGGGAAATTTCCGCGATCTGCATCCGGAATATGAAGTGACCGATTGGCGAGGGAGGCCCTACTTCGCCGATTTCGCCTGGTTGCCGGGGCAACTAAGGTTGGTGATTGAAATTAAAGGATATGCCTCGCATGTCCGGGACATGGACAGGCAAAAATTTTGCCATGAATTGAATCGGGAAACCTTTTTGCACGCGATGGGCTTTCAGGTTATTTCTTTCGCATATGACGATATCGAACAGCGCCCAAAGCTTTGCATAACGCTTTTGCAAATGGTGATGAGCCGCTACTTGCCAAGTCATGCCCCGATTTCCCGCGCACTTTTGGCGGAAAAAGAAGTCGTCCGCTTGGCGGTTCAAATGGCTAAACCTGTTCGCCCGATTGACCTGGTCCGACATTTTGAAATTGACCAAAAAACAGCGATACTGCTTTTAAAGAAACTATGCCGGAAAGGGTGGCTGCAGCCAATTGTTCATGGCGGCGGGAAAAGAATTGCCCGATATGAATTAACTCGGGGGGCGTTTGATTACATCGATTAACATTACATCGATTAATGCGCCGGGATTCTCTTGGCATGCGGGAAATTCTCCGGTAAAAATGATGGAAAAGCCGTTTATCGGATCTTATGTAGGAAAAACTCCTTGATAAATTTGCGGTTTTTCGGCTATTAGCAGATTTCGGCGAATTATGCGGGAAGTTTTCCGGCAAAATTTCATTTTTGCGTTAATTTGCCGAAAATAACAGGAGGTTTTCCTGCATACGGTCGAAGCGCGCAAACTCACCGGGTTACAGATGGCGGATCGGGAGCAAAAATAACCAGCCTGCAAATGTCCCGACAAACTGGGACATGCAGGCTGGATGTCATGATGCGCCGATCTGGCGCCGGTATGCTTTGGTTGCGCAACCGCCCGGCTTGCAAGCTAATCGGGCGATGTTTTTCATTCGCCGAGAAACGCCTTTTTCATCCGTTCAAAAATGTTCTGCGATTTTTCATGCGTATCCTCGCCGCTGATCTGCGCGAATTGGCGAAGCAAATCTTTCTGTTCTTCGCTCAGACGCGTAGGCGTGACGACGACCACCTTGACATGCTGGTCGCCTTGGCCATAGCCGCGCAACCGCGGCACTCCTTTGCCCTTCAAGCGAAAATACGTGCCGGTTTGCGTGCCCGCCGGAATTTTTAACTTTACCTTCTCCGTAAGCGTCGGGATCTCGATCTCGTCGCCAAGCGCCGCTTGGGCAAAGGTCAGCGGGACTTCGCAATAGATGTCGTCGCCTTCGCGCTCAAAGAAATCATGCGGCTTCACGCGAATGACTACATACAAATCGCCCGGGGGGCCGCCGTTCGTTCCCGCTTCGCCTTCTCCGGAAATGCGCAGTTGCGCGCCTTCGTCGACGCCCGCCGGAATATTCACCTTGATCTTGCGGTGGCGTTTCACTTTGCCCGTGCCGTGGCAATCGCCGCATTTTTCCCGAATGATTTTCCCCTGTCCGCTGCACGCCGGGCATACCCGGCGATTGACAATGCGGCCAAACGCCGTATTCTGCACGACTTCCTGCTGTCCGGAACCGCGGCAAACCGAGCAGACTTCCGGCTTCGTTCCCGGCCGCGCTCCGGTGCTGTGGCAACGGTCGCACGTTTCCGTCCGGGGAATTTGAATTTCGGTTTCTTTGCCGAATACGGCTTCCTTGAATTCAATCGTCATGGAATACTGCAAATCGGCGCCGCGCCTGGGCGCGTTCGGATTTCGCCGCTGCTGCCCGCCGCCGCCGAAAAACATATCGAATATATCGCCGAAGCCGAAATCCCCGCCGCCAAATCCGCCCATGCCTCCCATGCCGCCCATACCCTGATTCGGGTCGACATGGCCGAATTGATCGTATTGCGCCCGCTTCTGCGAATCGCTTAGCACCTCATACGCTTCTTTGACTTCTTTAAATTTTTCTTCCGCGTCCGCCGCTTTGTTCACGTCCGGGTGATACTGCCGAGCCAATTTGCGATACGCTTTCTTGATATCTTCCTCGCTGGCTTTACGGTCTACCCCCAAAACTTCGTAATAATCGCGTTTGCTCAACGTTTCACCCCATTCCCATCGATCGCATCGCTTTTCGTCGTTTCACCAAAGACGCGCAACAAATAACGAGCCGTTATTTGTTGCGCCGTCTATGCTTCCTTGCGGCTTAT
>DASVDB010000021.1 GCA_036381315.1 Bacilli bacterium
GATGCCGCTTTTTTTCGATCTGTTCATGCAAAAACAAAATCAGTCCGATGATGGCGAAAATCCCGAGCGGAACATTGATCCAGAACACCCACGACCAATGCCAATATTCGACGAAAAAACCGCCGATTGCCGGACCGACTATGGAGGAAATGCCCCATACACTGCTTAGGTAGCCCTGAATTTTTCCCCGTTCTTCAATTGTATAGATATCGCCGACAATCGTCGTGGCGATCGGCTGCACCGCTCCCGCGCCCAAGCCTTGAATCAACCGGTACAGAATCAGAAGGTTCATATTTGCGGCAAATCCGCATAAGACCGAACCGATTAAAAAAACAACAATGCCGAAAATCAACACCGGTTTTCGCCCGAACAAATCGGCCAGTTTGCCGTAAATCGGGATGGTGATCGCTTGCATCAACAAAAACGCGGAGAATACCCAACTAAACAACTTGAAACCGCCCAGATCGGCGACAATGCTCGGCATGGCGGTAGCCACAATCGTTGCTTCAACCGCCGACATAAACATGGACAGCATCACCGCCGCCAATACAAACGGCCGCTTCGTTCGGCGCGCGGGTCGGCCGGCTCCATTTTGCTGACTTATCTTCACTTTACTGCTCCTCCGGAATCAATGGATGTAGGCAATTGGACCCAAGGAAAAAAAAGGATTTTGCCAAAATACGTCGAAATAGCTAAGGAAGCTTGGAAATCGGATTCGATGCCATTATAACTGTTATCTCTTGATTGTTACAACTGTTTGCTTTTGAACAACAAGAAGCGGCGGCTAATTGAGGAGAAATTGCAAAATGCGCGATTTGGCGAAAAATTTGCTTTTCCCTTTTCGTTCGTGGAAAAACTTATTGTTTTTGCTTTGCCTTGCCGGGTTGGGCTGCCTGGGCAATCTCTTTGTTTTGCCGTTCAGCTTTGGCATCGAACTGTTTTTCGGCAGCATCTTTCACCTGGTCGTTGCCGTCTTGTTCGGGCCGGTCTGGGGGGCTGCCGCGGCGGTCCTTGCGGCGATCGTCTCGCCCGCCTTTTATGCCATTCCGGGTTATGCGGCGGCGGCCGCGGCCGAAGCTTTTTTTATCGGGATCGTTTGTTTTCGCGACAGACGGCGCGTTGTCTTATGGGCCTTGCTTTATTGGCTTGTGGTCGGCGTGCCGTTTTTGGCGCTGATCTATTATTGGCACCACCGGCATGTTGCGCTTATCGGGTACGTGTTTTTCATGCATGTGCTGGTGAATGGCCTGTTCAACGCGCTTGCGGCGGATATCATGCTAACCTATATGCCCTGGAGAAAGGTGTTGTTGGGGAAAACGGCGGCAAATACGCGGCTTGTCCGCATTTTGGTCCATTTGACAGTGCTGGCGGTCATCGGCCCGTTTTTTCTGACGATGCTGTTTAATTACAATTACAATGAAAAAACGATTTTTCATAATGCGCACGCCATGCTTGCCGCGAAAACCGACAATATTGCCGAGGAAATCAACGATTGGCCAATGGCGGAAAAAGAGGGCTTGCGGTTTCGCAATGTCATTCAACTGGGAAGTTTAAAAGAATTGCTATTGCGCAACGCGACGGACGACACAAACATGATTGTCGCGGACGACGGCGGCCATGAAATCATGAGCGTGGACGCAAAACCGTTAAAGGAATCGCAAAATATTTGGGCAAAGAGCGGCACATTTAAGCGTCTGGACGATCATTTTTACCTGTGGCTTCCCGGCAGCAGGGAATTTCCCTATTCCATGGACCGTTGGCGGGAAGGATTGCTGGTCAATATAGGCGAGATGAAAAACTATAACATAAACGTCGTTGCGCTCGTTCCGGTGGCAACTTACCTGGCGGACATCACGATCAGCCTGTACCACTACTATGTGACGGTTTTGCTGTGCATCTTTTTGGCCGGATTGTTGGCTTATCTGGTCAATGCGACGCTCGTTAAGTCTCTCTCCAATTTGGCGCAAACGACTACGGGACTGCCGTTCAAATTGGCGGGGAACGCGATGCTCGAATGGCCGCGCAGCCAAATTCTGGAGATTTCCGCGCTGATCGTCAATTTTCGGCTCATGGCGGAAAACCTCGTGCAAATGTTTAATCATACAAAGCAAATGACCGAAAAGTTAAAGATTAAAACCGCGCAATTGCAAATATCGGAAGAACGGCTGCACTTTTTGGCTTACTACGACGCGTTGACAGGCTTGCCGAATCGATTGCTGTTTACGAAAAATTTGAATAAAGCGCTCAAGGAAGCCAGGGAGTCCGATACAAGCGTTGCCGTCCTGTTTCTTGATTTGGACCAGTTCAAAAAAATTAACGATACGATGGGGCACGCGGCGGGCGACCGGCTTTTGCAAATTATGGCAAGCAAATTGCAGCCGCTGTCGCAAACCAATGTGCAAGTATTCCGACTGGGCGGCGACGAATTTGTCGCGCTGATGAAAAATGCTACGGTTGACGCCGCTCACAACTTTGCCAATGAGGTATTGGCAAGGTTTGCCCGTTCGATTTTCCTTTATGGCCAGGAGATTTTTGTTACGGCCAGCGTCGGAATCAGCATGTTCCCCGAAGACGGCGGCGACAGCGACACGATTGTGAAAAACGCCGACACGGCCATGTACGCCGCCAAGGAAAAAGGCGGCAACAACATTCGATTTTTTGACGCGAGCATGAACCGGATTATTTCCGATCGCATGACGTTGGAAACCAGCTTGCGAAAAGCGCTGGAACTGGAACAGTTCGAATTGTATTACCAGCCGAAGTATGACAGCCTGACCGATGAAATCGTCGGTGCGGAAGCTTTGCTGCGCTGGAATCATCCGGAAAAGGGCTTCATATCTCCCGCCGTATTCGTTCCGCTGGCTGAGGAAACGGGCCTGATCAATCAAATCGGGGAATGGGTCATCCGCACGGTGTGCAGGCAAAACAAAACCTGGCATGACATAGGCTTTCACAATCTTTGCGTCGCCGTAAACATTTCGGCCAGACAATTGTATGAACCGGATTTTGTCGGCAAAATTTCCCGCATTTTGAAAGAGACGAGATTAAAGGCAAAATACTTGCAGCTCGAAATCACGGAAGGGTTTTTTATCCACGACATGAACTATGTGGTGGATGTCATCAACAAGCTGCATAAAATGGGCATTCGCCTTTCCATTGACGATTTTGGAACCGGATACTCCTCGTTGAACCAGTTGAAGCATTTGCCCATCTATGAACTGAAAATCGACCAATCGTTCATCCGCAATATTTCCACAGAACGCCATAACGCCGCGATCGTCAAAGCGGTTATCGAGATGGCGCATTCCATGGGACTGATCGTCGTTGCGGAAGGCCTTGAAACGTTGGCTGAAAAGGAATATTTGATCGGTCTTCGTTGCGATCAACTGCAAGGTTTTTTAATGAGCAAACCGTTGTCGGCGGAAGGATTTGCGAAACTTCTTAAGCGGCATTTCGAATACGCTTACGGACAATTTCCGCGAGATCACAAGAAGATGCGTTAAAGTGCAATAAAAGGAGTGTTACACGATGAGAAAATTTGCGGCTTTTATTGCAATATGCGCTATTTTTTTAGCACTTTTGGCGGGATGCTACCAGGAAGAAAAGCCAAGTTCGCTCCCGCTCCTTTTGTCCGGCGATTCCACGGAACCGGATGCGCAGGCAAACGCCGCGGGCGATCATCCGGAGCTTACGATCTGGTCGTTTTTTGATCTGGACAAGACGTTTCTTGACAAATTCGCGGAAGCGCATCCGGACGTGAAAATACATACGAAAACATTTGCTTTCGAAGATGCGCTTAAAGCGTACATACAATCCTTCACCGCCGGAAATTCACCCGATCTGTTTTATCTGGACAACAGTTTTTTAGGCGCATTCAGCGGGAACGATTTGCTGCAGGATACGCTTACCCCGCCTTTTTCCGCCGGGAAATACCGCAAGCAAATCGCAGACGCGATATGGGAAAGCGCTTTGTCTATTGACGGCAAAAAACTGCTTGCCATGCCGGTGGGGCTTGCTCCGGCCGTAACCTTTTACCGTGCGGATATTCTTGCGAAGTACGGATTTCCAACCAATCCTGTTGAACTCGGGAATTATATCGCACATGAAGAGAATTGGCTCGGTATGGGCAAGGAATTGAAAAAACACGGCATTTATATCGACCAATGGGACACGGAGCCGATGGACTTGTTTGCGCTCGCTCATGGTTTGTTTGACCGCAATCTGAATTATCAGCGCGACAACGACGTGTTTGCCCGCGCATTGAACATTTCCCGAAACATTAATCGGCTGGGGCTCGACTCGCGAATCAATATTTGGAATCAGGATGGAAACAAAGCGGTGAGCGAGGGCAAATTCGCCATGGTCTACATGGGCTCGTGGGGCGAAGAGCAACTTAAGGCATGGGCACCGGAAACAAGCGGGCTGTGGCGGGTGACCTTTGCGCCTTTTGGCCAATACGGCAACTGGGGCAGCACGTTGCTCGCGATTTCCTCTACCAGCCGGCATAAAGAGCTGGCCTGGGATTTTATCGAAACGCAATTCAACACGAAAAGCGAATCGCTCGTAACCATTCCGGGCAATCTTCAACTGCAGCATGATGAAAATGATCTCAAGCGGCCGCATCCTTTTCTGGGCGATCAGCCCGCCGGCGTCATTTTGCAGCAAGCGGTCGACAACATGCCCGCGCGCGTTGCCACTCCTCTGGATCAAGAGGCAGAAGCGTTTTGGAAAAAAACGATGAGCGAGCACATATTTAGCGGACTGGACACAAAGACGGCCATTCATGATGTGCAATCGCAAGTGACCGCCAAATTCGCGGACAAGATCGATCAGATACGCAACTATTTGCACGGCCAAAACCGCTGACGAAAAAGCCGGAAACAAGCAAACAATGGTTGTCAATAGCAGATTGTGAAAACATTCACGTTGTAACAAATGATTCACAACTTCTTTAAGGAATTTTGAACGAAGGCCAAAAGGTATTGTGAATAAGTTCACATGAACATACAATGAAACCAAGAAAAGTTCCTGAACAAAAGGAAGCAAAAATCGAATGGAGATGAGAAAGATGTTTGTCAACTTCTTGCGGAAAAATGTTTATGCGGCTGGTGTCCTGGCATTATTCAGAATTTATCTCGGGTGGGAATTCCTGAAAGCCGGATGGGAAAAGCTGGCGGGCCCGGAGCCGTTTGATGCGCGCGGCTTTCTGGTAGGAGCGGCGAAAAAGGCGGTCGGCGAGCATCCCGCGGTGCCTGGTTGGTGGGCGGACTTCCTGAACGGATTTGCCATTCCGAATGCCGGATTTTTTAACTTCCTCATTCCCTGGGGCGAACTTCTGGTCGGGATCGCGATGATCGCAGGCATTTTCACAACATTCGCCGCATTGATGGGAATCATCATGAACTTCGCCTTCCTGTTCTCGGGATCGACCAGCACCAACACGCAAATGGTTTTGCTCGCCATCTTCGTCCTGGTTGCCGGAGCAAACGCCGGGAAATTCGGACTTGACTATTACGTGCTGCCTTACCTCAAAAAGTATACGGGCAAAACATTTGCCAGGGAGCTGGAAACAAAAGCGCATTGAATCAGACGATAGCGACGGAATCGCAAGAGGGGACTTGCCGGCAGGCAGGTTCCCTCTTGCGGTTGGAACCGCAAAGCGTTAAAGAGCTTTTGCAGCAAAACAAGCCGTTTTTGCCAAAGTTTTGGCATTAGGCGCGTTGCTATTTGGCGGATTCATCCCGTATACTGTTGTATAAAGATACGCTGTATGAAAGGGGATGCGGCCTGTGTGGTTTTTGCGGCGGAAAAAAAAGCCGGAGCTTGAGGCCGGACAGGAATCGTCGTATCCGGTGGCCAAAGTTGATCTGGAGCAAATAAAACAAGCCGTTCGCAAATTTGAGGCAAATCTTGCAAAAGGCATCCACAGAACCGTCTTGATTCAGGAGGGCAACCGCCTGGACACACGGATGCTTGCTCCTTATTTGCAGGCCATTCCGGAACAAGATTTTTATATGTCAAAACATACATACGAAATATTTGCGGAAGCGGACAAAATGATCCCGTACTATCTGGATCTCGTTCAGGAGGCCGTGGATCGATATATCGAGGACAAAGGCAAGCCGCCTGTCATTTCCGGAAATTTGCAGCGCAAAATCAATTATGACGCGTTGATCGCCGCATTTTACCTGAAAGAAAAGCCGCCGATTCCGATGTATTTGACCACGGAGGAAAATTTGATCTCGCATCGTCCCCAGGAATAATTGTCTAAACGGCGCAGAATTGGAAACACTGATCAATTAAGTGTGATTAGTATCACAATCCCTCAGGCCATTCCTGCCTATAATCATAATGAAAAAAATTAAGGAGGAAATAAAATGAGCGACGTTAAGGCGACGGTAAAAGTGACGGAATATCCGCCGCATCTCAAACACAAAGTCATTTTCGAAACTTTCAGCGGTTTGCAAGCGGGCGAAGCGATGGAAATTATCAATGACCACGATCCGCGCCCGTTGAAATTTCAATTCGAGGATCAATATCCGGACCATTTTACATGGGAGTACCTGGAAAAAGGACCGGAAGTATTTCGCATCAAAATCGGCCGCGTATAATTTTTGTCTTTGATTCGCAATGGAGCCGGACGACAAAACGGGAAAATGAGGTGAATAATCGTGGCGGAAATTAAAGTGCTGAATGAAAGCACCATTAAAATCATCGCCGACGTTCCCGACGCACTCAAGATGATTGCCGAGGCCAGGCGCGATGTGCCGCGCTATGCGCACGACATCATCACGATCTATGAAAAAATGCCGGCGTTCGAATATACGTTTTTCTGTTTCTATGCATACGACAGCGCCGCCTTGTTCGAGTATATGCTGGGCGCCAACCCGCGTGAATACACATCGTTTTCGATGGATGCCCCGCCGGCGTTTTTCTACGTGCTGTACGGCGGCATGGCCGCACTGTATGAGGAAGCGAAGAAATCGCAACCGCAAGATGCCGTGCAAACAGGCTGATCGGCTCTGCACCCTGCAATTTTGATAAAAGTTCAATTCGGCATAGTCGTTGGTATTCGGCTATGCCTTAAAATTGTTGGGCCCCTCGTAAGCCCCCTAAACATACCTATTCTTCTCTGCACAGCGCTAACGGACGCCGCAGAGGCTATTTGCCGAAAAAAGGCTGTTTAAAAATTTTAACGAACGCCACCGCGGCTATTCGCCTTATTTTTGCCTGAATTCCGCACAAAGTGCTAAAATAAGCGCGCCTACGTCCGTTTAAACTGGAAAACCGGGCGTAAAACCCGAAATAGCCTCTGTCACGTCCACTAGACCGGAAAGCCCACCAACACGTCCGTTTGATCAGAAAGCCCACTACCATACGCCTGTTTGATCAGAAAGTCCACTACCATATGTCCGTTAGACCGGAAAGCCCACTTCCACCGGTGGCAAGCTGGCGAACCGACCGGGTTTCCAAGCCAAACTTTCGTCATCGTAACGGGTTACTTCCCCGCTTTTTTCCGCCAATCGAGAATGGCGAACGGGAAATAAAGCAAGAGAAAGGTGACGATGCCGATTAGTTCCATCGAGACGATATACCACGGCCACGGCCCGAGATAGTCCAAAAGCGAAGGCAACTCGGGTTTGTGCACAATAAATAAGTAGTTGCCGTTTGTCCACTTGTTGACAAAAACGATAAACAACATATAGATATTAAGGAACAGCCATGTTTTCCAAATGGACTTGAATGTCGGGCGATAATGGTTGGCCCATGTCATCAATAAGCAGCTAATCACGATTCCGCCGTGCGCGATAAAAAAATAATAGTACGTAAAGTGGGGGAAATCGGAAAGAATAGCCGACGGCGTGACCAATGCCTGAACGGCACCGCCGATTCCGGCAAAATAAGTGAATTCATAAAGCGTGTAGCTCTTGGTGAGCAGCATGATGATCGATAATATCATCGTAAAACTGCAAAGCTGAAAAGGCAGGGAAGCGTCCAGCGACCATTCGTCAAAAGCGAAATACCAAACGTAAAGCGCGATTTCAAAAGCGATCAGGATGCCTGCCAGCGAAAACCGTACGATGTCGAACGCTCTTTTTTCCTGCAGGGCATGGCGGCTGAAATAAAGGACGGCTATTAAAACGAGAATCGTGAGCAAAGCGCTGTTATGCGTTCTGGAAAAAAACGTAAAAGGTAGCAAGTTGTGATCGTAACGGAACAAATCGCCCATGTTATTCCTCCGAATAGGTTTATTCGAGGGGAAATCTCTGCTATCATATAGTTTATATAGACTTGCGACAGGGCGCAATTCATTTTTTGGCGCAAAAATTTAAAAACCGAAGGAGGTGTCACGCGTGTATCAGTTGAGGGAAAAGGAAATGATTTTTGTCTTTACCGGTCCGGACGGGTCAGGGAGGAAAACGGTGGGCGATATGGTAGGCACGACATTGGGACTGCCCAAAGTTTTATCGTATACGACGCGTCCCCGCAGAGATTCGGAAGTGCATGGCCAGGATTATTGGTTTATTGCGCGTAAAGAGTTTGATGAGGCGGAACAAAAAGGCGAATTTCTGGAAAGCATCGAAATCGACGGCAACAAATACGGGATCAAAAACAGCGATGTCGAGGAGATGTTTAAAGAACACGATTTCATTTACCTGATCATCAACACCAAGGGCGCCCATACGCTGAAACAATTGTACGGAGACAAAGTAACGCGCATTTTTATCTACATTGACAAGAAAACAATCCTTGAGCGGCAAAAAAATGCCGGAGCGGACGAAGCGACCATTCAGCGCCATGCGGATCATTATGAAGAAGCGATGAGTTACATGCCGCAATGCCGGCATGCGTTTGAGAACGCGGATCTGGCGCATACCGTGTTTGCGGTGTCCAATACGCTGGAAGCATATATGAACAGGAATTTGATTGATAAAGATTAATGATTGATCGCTTTGTCGAAATCGGGGCAGCTGGCTGTGTCGAGAATGGCGCGCAACGCCCGCAATGCCGATCGTTTCATCCCCAGTTTTCCCGCACAGCTTTTCATTTCCGCCAATTGCCCGGGATTATGCAACAAATTGGCAAGATGAGCGGCGAATTCCGCCGTATCATCCGCATGGACCGCAATGCCGGCTTGGCATAAAAAGTCGGCGTTGTCCTGTTCTTGCCCCGGCAATGTTCCCGTCAACAACAGCGGCCGCTCCATTGCCGCCGCTTCGGCGGTCGTTAATCCTCCCGGCTTGGTGATGATCAGGTCGGACGCCGCCATCAGCTCGTGAATGTTATTGACATAACCGGTGATCGTCACTTGGTCGCGGTAGAGCGAAAATTCCTCGGAAAGCTTTTTTTGCAGTTTTTCATTCCGTCCGCAGACGATAATAAATTTGGCGTCGTTTGCGGCGGCCGTTTTCTTGACAACGTCGGCAATTTCTTTGCCGATCAGGCCGTATCCTCCGCCCATGACAAGCACGATCGGTTGCGCGCCATCAAAGCCGAATTTGCGCATCATGGCTTCTTTTTGCAGCGGCGACCAGAAGGGCGACCGCACGGGGATGCCGGTGGCGGAGATCCTGGCCGCGGGGATGCCGGTGGCGATAAGGGCGTCCCGCACCCGTTCCGAGCCAACAATATAGCGGTCGGTACCGGGGTTCAGCCAGTAGCTGTGGTCGGTATGATCGGTGATCACCGTAACGGTCGGCACCCGCAACAGGCCGTTTTCTTTCAATAGCGCCATGGCCGTCGCCGCGACCGGAAATGTGCTGACGACCACCGACGGATGAACCTCGTAAATGTAGTGGAGCGTTTTTTCCAGATCGAGCAATTTGATTTTCTTGAGAGCGTCGGAAAAAGAGCCCTGCTTGCGCGTCTTCTGAAAAAGATATCCATATACGGACGGAAACGTTTTGACCCCATGTATATAGAGAAATCTGCTTACTCCGTTCAACCGGGGATGCGCCCATTCCATAATATCTGTAATTGTAACTTCCGTCTCCGGTCGATACGCTTTGGCGGCCTCGCGAATGGCGACAGCGGCCTGGACGTGGCCGTCCCCGTAATTGCCGGTCAGAATCAAGATTTTTGCATTGCTGCTCACATTCGTCATCTTTTGTCCACCTCGGCATGCGTCCCGTTTGCGTGCAATCCTTTTTCTTATAAGCTTACTACGATTTCTATATTAATCCAAGTCGGCGCGAAGCAGAACAGACTAGCGATCATTTTTTTGCTGGACCTTGGTCCAGTTTTTTGCCTGTCGACGCTCGGGCAAATGAAGGGTACAATAAATAATGCCAAGGCGGAGGGCAATGGCGGATCGTGAGTGGAGGATCGAGAAGTTCCTGTCAAATTTCCCCGAGACACAATTAAGGAAGCGTTCAAGCATGAGTTGATTGACGATGGGGACCTCTGGCTGGACATGCTGCAAAAGCGAAACCTGATGGCGCACACCGTAGTTACGCATCCTTATTCCCGCATCCCCATATTACAAAAAAAGGCCCGAACGAAGGCGGGCCCGACTATCGTGTTGCTATGCGCTAACCGACCTTATGATTTCCCGCGTTTCAACCGCCGCGTATATTTCCGCGACAGCTTCCACCGGAATGGATGCCAAAAACCCGATACCTTTGGTTATCCAGGAATATCCGGGCGCCGCTTCATTGGCGCGCTCCACCTTGCCCTGCGCAAAGTTTTGGAGAATCAGTTCCCCCTCGCAAAGTGAATTCAGTTTCCCGTTGAAACAAGTTTCATCGCACAACACAACACAAATCTGCTGCCCAATATACCGGCGAATGCTTTCTTCATCCATGGACAAATGGCTGTTCATGCTTATTTTCCTCCTGTGGGCTTTGCGGCTTGCAATATCCGTCTCCATATGTGTATTCGCGAATGTTTCCGCGCGTATGGACGTTTCGGCGCACGCATCCATAAAATGAAATGAATCATTTCCCAGGGAGGTTTGGTCGCGTTGGACTATTTGGAAATGCTGGCACGGTTAGGGGTGGGCAGCGCGCATCCGGGCGGATACGCCAAAACGCTCAAGCAATTTTCGGAGCGGCCGTTGCCGCCGGGCGCGAACGTGCTGGACGCCGGCTGCGGTACAGGCAGAACCGCTTGTTATTTGGCTAAACAAAACATGCGGGTTACGGGCGTTGACATTCGCCCCGATATGATTGCAAAAGCGCAAAAAAGAGCGGAAGAAGAGCGGGTTGCCGCGCGTTTTCTGGTTGCGGATGTCTGTTCGTTGCCTTTTCCCGCGCAAACTTTCGACGTCGTGATTGCCGAATCGGTTTCCGTTTTTACGAATGCCGCCAGGGCGGCGGGCGAATATTGGCGGGTGCTCAAGTCCCGGGGCGAGTTATATGATCGGGAAATGGTGCAATGGAAACCTTGCCCTGCGGAAGTGGAACAGGCGGTAAACGATTTTTACGGCGTGCGCCTGATGCGGGCGCAAGATTGGCGCGAATTGCTGGAAAAAGCGGGATTTTCGCACGTGGAGTTTGGCGAGCACGACATTTTTCCGGTGGACAGCATCCTGGATGAATGGGAGCATCCCGATCTGAATCAGCAAGTCGATCCCGACGCTTTTTTGGATCCGGAAATTTGGAAAACAGCGAACCGGTACGCGGAAATTATGGAACAGTACGCGGAATATTTCGGTTATGTGCTCATGATTGCCCGCAAATAGCACAAAAGGGCGCTTTCTTTCGAACGGAAAGCGCCCTTTCGGGCTGTCAATATTCGCTTTCTTGATAGTACCCGGCAAACAATTTGCCGCCGTAAGGCTCAAGCGCTTGTTCCGCAAGTTTCGTTACGGCTTGCGCATTTCCGTTTGCGATGCAGTCCCGAATGGCGTCCATCCATGCGCGGGCGAATTCGGGCGCAAATTGTTGCAACGTTTTATACAGCCATTTTCCTTCCCCAATCCAACATTCATTGGCGCGCAAAAGAAAGATCGGCACCTTTTCGGCCAATGAAAGGGCGGTAAAGCAATGCTCGCCGCGGTTGGATGGTTCCTTCAAGTCTTCCAGCAGTTCGGTGATTTCATACCGGCAGCGGTTCATTTCGTCAAGGGACCAGGGCGCGGGCCCTTGCGCGACCTGGCGTTTGGCTTCGGCGATGATCGGCGCGCCGCTGCCGTTGTCCTTTAAAAGGCGCCCTTCGGCAATCATGCGCTGCAGCGCCGCCGTACCGGCCTCGCGATTTGCGGCAAACAAGTCCTCGTACGTATCGCTCGTGATGACGAACACTTCAACCGGCCATCCCCAGGCCATATAGGATTGGCGAAAAGGGCGCTCGCAAGTGTCGTCGATGATAACCAAATCGATGTCGGAGTGGCTGGAACCTTTGCCGGCCGCACAACTGCCCGCCCAAATCACGGCATTGCAGCCGGGAAAGTAATCGCCGATAAACCGGGTTGCCGCCATTTCCGCTGAAAGCCGCCGTTTCATTCTCCCTCACCCTCGTCTTGCCATGAACGATTAATCAAAGTGAATCTGCACCGGTCTTTCCACGTCGTCATGGTTGTCTTTGGAAATGCGGATCTCCAGAATGCCGTTTTTGTAATGCGCCCGGCATAATTGCGGGTTAACCGCCGCCGGCAAACGGATGTCGACGGGATCGCCTTCAGCCAATCCGGCCAGGCGGAGCCGGTAGCGGGTCGCGTGCAATTTGATCCTGGAAGCGTCCGTTTTGTCGGGAATGGGGATGCGCACGATGACGGCCCGATGGGTTTCGAATACTTCCGGATCGATGCCGGAAGTGAGCGAAAAGTTCGAAGACGCGCCGGGCAGAGCGCGTTTGAGCACATCCTGCACATATTTTTCAATCCACTGCGGGTCTTTCAGCATTTTCTCGACATGTTCGTTGTTTAAAAACGGCACTTTGCCGCCGAACAGCTTCTCGAAAGTTTTCCACTGCTCGCGTATTTGGTCGTTGATCGGGTTCATCTGCAACACCTCGCCTGACAGCTTCACCATACTATATGTAAAAATCCGGGCGATGGATACTGGATGCGCATTCGGCGCGCCGCGCCGCTTGGGCGTAACCCCTGCCCGGCGTGCGACATAGAAATAATAATGGGCGAACGGAGGGGGACGGATATGCCCGCAATAGTAGGAAATGTCAAGATATTGGCGGTTGGCCCAAGCTCCATTGTGCATATCGGCGACTCGATATTTTTATCCCCAATGAGCACTTCAAAAACGTATGCGGGATCCGGCTCGTTCAATACGGGCGATTTCCCGACAAATTACAATGCGCTGAACGCGACGCGCACGCTTGATACCGACCTGATTGACGACAGTGTTTCCAGGGTGGGATTGCCGTGAATATAACCGTAAACCAAAACATTTTGATCAAACAACTGCAAATTCAGTCGATCAGCCAATCGTCCGTATTGCAAATCGGCACTGCGGGAAAGATCAGCGGATTATCGCGCGCGTTCAATTTCGCTGGCTACGTTCCGGGAATATTTGCCGAGCCGGGGGTTACAACGGAACTTGTTGCTCCGTCGGCCCAGACGGAATTGGAACCGGCTGTTCCCCTGCCGTCTATCACTGCTTGATCGCGATTCGGGCTGGAACGGAAATTTCCTGCATATGATGTTTAGTGGTCGGATGCATACGAAGCGCATTCCTATCGGAATGCTTCAGGAGGTGCGTGTGATGCTGAACGCTCAGGAATTTTTCCGCATGGTGCAGTGGATGGCCCAACATTTTGCCTGGCAGGAAGAGAGATTGGCGGAGATCACCCGCACGCTGAACAGGTTGGAACAGGATTTGACGGCATTGAAGCAGCAAAAGGAAACCCGGATCGGCAGAGTAGAATATAAATTCGACCAGCTTAAGGTGGAAAAATTGGAGGGCACGCTCAATGTCGGCATGTCAACTCCGGGCGGCGCGGGCGAGATCGGGCAGTTGGCGGCGCCGGGGAATGCGGCGGACGATCCTCACGATGGCGGTCAAACCGCTCCAAATGATGAAAATGATGCCGCCGCGCTCATCCGCGCGGAAACAGACCGCTATGCCCGCGATGAATTGCCCGCGACGGTTCGGCGCATGGCCGATCATCACGGCATCGCAATGGACAACAGCTTTCATGGCATGATCACGGAAGATGTAAAGCGCCAATTGCAAGGACGTGTCCCCCGCTATGCCGAGCAGGCGGAACGGTTATACGGAAAATCAGTGGAGTCCGCCCAATTGCGGATGTGGATCGCACGGCGAATTAAAGAAGATGTGGAAGAAGGTTTAAGGCGCTATTTTGTCCGAATCGGACAGCAACGGGAGGCGAAAGAATGATTCTTGAGGTGACCAATCGGGAAGTGAAAGTCGGCGAAATTCGGGCGGCCGGCGTTTCCAGCTCATCCGTGCTGTTTATTGGCGATGCGAATGAAATCATCTTGTCCTCGTTCTTCGACTCGTTCCCGGAAGTAATCGAGCCGGTGGTGCCATTGCCCTCCCTGGGCGATTGACTGGAGGAGTTTTTGTGCGTGTTTCGCTGGTTGACGCGGTAAAAGTGAACAACGTCGGTCTGGATTCGGTGTTGTTTATCGGCGATAATCTTGTGCTGAACCCGAAAATTTCCGCGGTTGCGGTGCATCAACGCGAGCCGGTTTATGTTGGCGATATCAATGAATTTACGCCGCAAATTTTCCGCTTGCCCGAGGTTTGGTTCAGGGATAAGGAAACGGTTCGGCTGCGCGTGCGCCATACGCAACCGGTCATTCATGTCAATGTGGTGGATGTGCTGGCGGTATCCGCCGCTTCGATTTTGCAAATCGGCTCAACGCACACGATCCGGCCGGAAAGCAGGGTGAAGCATGCCCGCCGGGTTTTGGACTGAAGCGCTTGCGGCCCTTAATTCCCGGAAGCGAGTTTTTCCACTTTGGCCGTGTCGCGCTTTTTATCCAGGGGTTTGGCAATCTCGATTGCCGCATTTTTTTCTTTCGTTTGCTCCTCCATTTTGCTGGTGCCGTGGAAGATTCCGCCCTCCAGAATGTGCAGCGTCTGCACCTGAATGCTGCCGAACACTTTGCCTGTTGCGGTGATGCGCAGCATTTCCCGGGTGACGATGCTGCCGTGGACAGTCCCGGCGTTGATGACGTTGCGGGCCTGGATATTGGAATGAACGGAGCTGTTTTCGCCGATGGTTACGTCGCCGTCGCAAACAATGTCGCCGACAAATTTTCCTTCAATCCTGAGGCTTGCTTCCGAAACCAATTTTCCGTCAACCAGGGTGCCTTTTCCGATCAGTGTTTCGGTTGTATTGGGATTGACCCTGTTTTTTCTTTTTACGATCATGGCAAAATTCTCCCTTTCATGTTTTAATGGGGCAAATAATGTTCCGGATTCACATCTTCTCCGGATTTGATAACCTGGTAATGCAGATGCGGCCCCGTGCTTCTCCCCGTGTTGCCGAGTGTGCCGATGGTCTCGCCCTTTGCAACTTTTTCCCCTTTTCTTGCGCGAATGCTCTTTAAATGCAAATATTCGGTTTTAATCCCTTGCCCGTGATCGATAATGATATAATTGCCATGCGTTTTATCCGCCCCGACAAATTCAACTGTGCCGTCGGCGGTAGCCATCACGGGGTCGCCGATATTGCCGCCGATATCGATGCCGTTGTGGTAGCCGGGCTGGTTGGTGAACGGATCGCGCCTTACCCCGTAACCGGAGGTTACTATTCTGGAGACGGTCGGCCAGATGGATGGGGACACGCGTTGCAAGGCGATCTGTTCGTCAAGCGCTTTTTTATGTTCGGAAAGTTCCTGCGATAGCTGGCGCATTTGTTCATCCAGCCGGACGTACTCATCCTTGATCGAGTTGGAGTACGATTCCATGGCGCTGGCGGTGACATCGTGCCATTCGCCGCCTTCGGCTGTTGCGGCGGCCCCTGATTTTGGCGCATCCGCGCCAAGATTTTGCGATTGCCCCGATAAATTGCGAAGTTCCTGCTCAAGCCGCTCGATTTCTTGCAGTTTGGCTTTTACCGCATTTGCTTCTTCGCCCAGCATGACGATTTGATTTTGCAGTTGCCCGATCATTTCATTCTTTTCACCGACTATTTCCTGCCGCTGTTTTTTTTCCTGCTGAATTTGTGAAGATAAAAGCCTGATATGCTGGTTGTATTGGCTGCGCATGGAGAAAACCCAAAGCGATGCGGCAATGACGGCGATTGAAACGGAGGCGAACAGCGCCCAGGGCGTCCATTTGCCCACGTCTTTGTGCCAGACCGGCTTGTTTGCTTCGCGAATCATGACCAGGGTGAGCTTGTTTCGCCTGCGCTTGCGGTTTATCATGGAAAACTCCTTCTTGCGAAAAATCCGATGCTAACTAATACGTATGTCCGTTGTTTGGCGGATATACGTTTCAGGAGTTTCGTCCGGCGAGTTTGCGGAAGAACATAAGCCCATACAGGAAAACCGGAATGGTTAACATGAAAATGCCGTACACATACAGGTGCAGATAACGCATGTAGATGAAGTGGGTTCGCGCCATCAAGATCCCCGCAACCATCACGGCCGCCCCCAGCGCCAACAAGGTAATGAAATGCAATATGCGGCGCGACGGAGGAGAAATCTGGTCAAGGGCCACCCGTAAAAACAACCCGCAGCGGATAAAAATGCCGAAAATCATCAATACCTCGCCGTATACGTCGAAACGGTCAACAAAGCCCAGCGTCAGCAACCGGACGATCTCCAAAGAAGGAAAATACAGTTGTTTCGTCTGGCCAAGCCCGAAAATCATCACGACACCCGAAATCGTCAGCACCGCCGTTAATCCATTGGCGATTACACCTAACTGGCAGGCCCGCGCATAGCTTTTGCGCTTGTTTATATCGAGCGGAATAAATAACAGGAACAGCATTTCCGCCCAAATGCTGCACAAAACAAAAATTCCCCGGATGATTGGCGGCAAGCCGAACTCCATTACAGGCAACAGATTGCGAAAATTTTTTTCATACATATCGAAAATGCTGATCAAAATGCCGCTGAACATGGCGATATAGACAAGCATGCCCGCAACCAAAGCGATATTTTTATAACCTTTGTAGGTGAGATATACGCATGCAAGCATAAAGTAGAGCGCTATCGCCCATAGCGGCGTAAACGGCAGAAAGACGTATTTGATCAAATCCAGCAAGGACGCCAACGAATAAGCGGATAAAAACAGAAAATAGACGATAAAGACGCATTTCAGCAAAATGAGCGTGAACTTGCCGCCGATTTTGCCGATAAAATCGTCAAATCCGGAGGAAAAAGCGATGCGCAACCGGCAGATTGCCCAAACGGTCAACATGCCTAAAAGCGTGAAAACAAGCGCGGAGATCCAGCCGTCCCGTCCGGCAGCCAAATAGATTAACGGCAGGATATTGACATGCACCATAATGGATTGGGTCATGACGAGAAGATAAAAGACTTCAATCGCAGCAACCATATGTCGCCTTCTTTCCCGGGGAATTCAGTGCCTTTTAATGAAACGACCGGTTGGTCATTCCGGCGTTGCTGATGATCGTTTGTACGGAAACAGTTGCCGTCGCGGCGGCAAAAATGCTGTCCCAATCGCGCTTGAGCTCATGCCATTGTTGGGGATAGCGCCGATAAATCTTGATGCCGATGTCGGTAATGTCCGCGCGGTACTGTTTTTGCAATTTGCTTAACGAGCGCTCCACCAGCTGTTTAATGCGCGAAGAAACGGCATCCTGCAATTCTTCGATGCGCGCTTCCGTTAACTGTTCCGCGTCCGGGAAATCGGACAGCGAAGCTTTTGCGCGAATCGCGATATCCACATGCAGCGCATGATGGTTTAAGACCGGCTTGATGTTCGCTTTTCCGGCAAACAGTTCGACGCTTATTTTACTTTTGCCGTATGGCGACTGGACAGATATGGTGCCTCCGCGGAAGCGGTTAAGCAACCACGATAAACCGAACGTTTCATCCGCGTTTAACGTGCCGACCATCTTGTTATTTTTAATTACGGCTGTGCCCGATACTTCGGAAATTTGCTGGCCCTGCTCATCATGCATCGATACTACCGGCAAAAACGCGTTTTGCACCGGGCCGTCAATTTGCTCGAAAAAATCTTCAATCATGACCGGAATGAACGCCGGACTGTACCGGACGTCGTTTACAGCCCCAAATATGTCGGAAGACACGGTTTCTTTAAAAATCGGGGTGGACTTTAACACAGTGGCAGGCGAAGTGTCCGTGATTAAAATATAACTTCTGGGCCGTATCATCTGCTCGCGGCGCAGCGCCGCGACAACCGGCACAAAATTGGCGCGGGCCAGCTTTTCGCCAAAGAGCCATACTTCCGCGTGGGTAAATACCAACTGGCGTTTGATGCTTTGGGTAATATTTTCGATTGCCGCAGCCAAGGTATCCGCCCGAGTTGAGATGTAAGCGTTGGTTTGGCTGCCTGCCGCCCCTCCCGTTTGCGATTGATTGCTGCTTTGGCCGCTGCCGGTGAAAATGTTGACCCCGACTTCCAAAAGGCCGTGTTCGCCGCGATCCAGCCCCGCCCCCATGACCATCGCGCCGCGGTTAAACTCCAGGTTGTCCCAGCAGCCGGGCACAAGCGCTATAACCGCTATCATGCACGCCAATTTGCCAATATTGCGGAGCATGTTCTGTTCACCACTTTCTTGGCGCGTTGCGCAAACGCCGCTTTTTCCGGTTTGGAATGCTCCGCGGACGGTTTTGAAACCATTGCAACGGCCCGCGAATAATAAAGTCTTTCCAATCGGCAAAGTATGTCGGCGACATCGGCGCCATATACGGGGCGCCCATCGAAGTGATCGATACCATGTGCGTGATCGCAACGAGCGCGCCGACCGTAATGCCGAAAATGCCGAAGACGACAGTCGGGATTAACAATAAAATTCGCAGCATGGAAATAACCTCGGTAATCGGCGTAATAACAAAAGCAAAGATGGCGGAAATCGAAACGATGACAACGGTCGGCGCGCCGATAAATCCCGCCG
>DASVDB010000022.1 GCA_036381315.1 Bacilli bacterium
ATTTTGGGTTTTACGCCCGGTTTTCAATTTTAACGGTCGTATGCGCGCCTATTTTAGCACTTTGTGCGGTATTCAGGTAAAAATAAGGTGAATAGCCGCTGTGGCGTCCGTTAAAATTTTTGCCCAGCCTTTTTTCGCCAAATAGCCGCTGTGGCGTCCGTTAGCGTTAGGCAATGTAAAGTGTGCAGGGAGCGTTGTGTGGGGAGGCGCCCGCCGTTTTAGCATTGTGCATTGTAGAGTGTGCAGGGAGTGTTGTGCGGGGAGGTTTTACGTTTACCTGGTGCAGGCGCTGGCAGCCGACCGCCTATAGGCGGTGGGTTTAGACCTCTCGCATGGAAACTAAAAACAGCCGCAGGAACTGATCCTGCGGCCAACAGTTTGTTTCCGGCTTTTGCTTGAGGAAGGTCAAACCAGCGACACATTGTCGCGTTTTCCGCTGTCTTTATGCTTGCGTTTGTCGATCAGCCGGTTGATCGCGTGCAAATACGCTTTGGCGCTTGCCTCCAGGACGTCTGTGCTGACGCCGCGCCCGTGTACGGACAGGCCGTCCTGTTTCAGCACCACATGAACTTCGCCCTGGGCGTCGGTGCCGTGCGATACCGATTTAATCGAATAATCGTCCAGTTCAACAGCTTCGCCCGTCGCTTTGTCAATTGCCCGGTAAATGGCGTCCACCGAACCATTGCCGCTTGCCGTTTCTTCTATGCTTTCGCCATTTTCGCCGCGAATCTTGACGATTGCCGAAGGCTGCGACTGGTTGAAATAGGAAAGCTGGATGAACTCCAAACGGTAAACTTCCGGAATATCGACCATTTTCTCTTCGACGAGCGATCGAATGTCTTCGTCTGTTACTTCCTTTTTGCGGTCGGCCAATTCCTTGAATTTGGCGAACGCGGCGTTTAACTGCTCGTCATCCAGCGTATAGCCGAGATCGGCCAGCTTTTCCCGAAACGCATGACGGCCCGAGTGTTTCCCCAATACCAGTTTGCTTTCTTTTAAGCCGATTGTTTCCGGACGCATGATTTCGTAAGTTGTTTTTTCCTTCAGCATGCCGTCCTGATGAATGCCGGACTCGTGAGCAAACGCATTGGCGCCGACAATCGCCTTGTTTCCGGGCACAACCATGCCGGTCAGGCGGCTGACCAGGCGGCTGGTGCGATAAATTTCCCGCAAAACAAGCCCTGTTTTGGCCTGAAAATAATCGCTCCTGGTTTCGAGCGCCATGGCCACTTCTTCGATTGCCGTATTGCCCGCCCGTTCGCCGATGCCGTTGATCGTTCCTTCCACCTGCTCAGCTCCGTTGTAGATGGCGGCAAGCGAATTGGCGGTGGCCATGCCGAGGTCGTCGTGGCAGTGGGCGCTAAGCTGGATTTTTTCGATGCCGGGCACTTTTTCCCGCAACGTTTTAAAAATATTGCCAAACTCCGCAGGGGTCATATAACCGACCGTATCGGGAATATTGACTACCGTCGCGCCCGCGCGAATCGCCATTTCCGTGACGGTGCAAAGAAAGTCCAGTTCCGTACGGCCCGCGTCCTCGGGAGAAAATTCAATTTTGGAGAAATATTTTTTGGCATATTTAATGGCCGCTTCGGCTGTCTCCAGCACCTGCTCTTTGCTCATCCGCAATTTATGCTGGCGATGTATCGGAGATGTGGCAAGAAACAGATGCAAGCAAGGATCAGCCGCACCCTGCAGCGCTTCTCTCGCAGCATCGATATCCTGCACCCGGGAGCGGGACAATCCGATCACGGCAGCCCCCTTGACGGCTCTGGCCACCGCATTGACCGCCTGCAAATCGCCGGGCGATGCCGCCGGAAAACCGGCCTCGATCCTGTCAACGCCCAGCCTTTCCAGCTGTAGGGCAATCTCCACCTTTTCCTGGGTATTCAGATTTACTCCTGGGGATTGTTCACCATCGCGCAGCGTCGTATCAAATATATAGATTTTCCGCATCCCATCCACCTCCATTTTATTAAGATATTTAAAAATATTAACCGACTTACTTTTTAATCCAATGCATTAATTCGCGAAGTCTGCCGCCGACCTGTTCGATCGGATGCTCCGCTTCCCTACGGCGGGTAGCCGTGAAGAACGCGCGATTCGATTGATTTTCGAGAATGAAGTCGCGGGCAAAACGACCGGATTGAATATCATTCAGCACGCGCTTCATTTCTTTCTTCGTTTCCTCGGTAATCAAACGCGGCCCCGTCACATAGTCGCCATATTCGGCCGTGTTGCTGATCGAGCCGCGCATTGCCGCAAGCCCGCCTTCGTAGATCAAATCGACGATGAGCTTCATTTCATGACAGCATTCAAAGTAAGCCATTTCCGGAGCGTATCCGGCCTCGACCAGGGTTTCAAAGCCCGCTTTGATCAATGCGGACACGCCGCCGCACAAGACGGCCTGCTCGCCAAACAAATCGGTTTCCGTTTCTTCTCTGAAGGACGTTTCAATGACGCCGGCGCGGGTACCGCCAATTCCTTTGGCGTACGCGAGGCCGATATCTTTGGCTTTGCCGGTCGCATCCTGGTGGATGGCGATCAGACACGGCACGCCAAAGCCTTCAACATAGGTACGGCGCACCATATGCCCCGGCGATTTTGGCGCAACCATCAGCACATCGTTGTCTTTTCGCGGAACGATTTGCCCGAAATGAATGTTGAAACCGTGCGAAAACATAATCGCCGCGCCTTGTTTCAAGTTGGGCTCAATTTCTTCATTATATACTTTCGCCTGAATTTCATCGGGCATCAGGATTTGCACCACATCGGCGCGTTTGGTCGCCTCGGCGACGCTGTAAACTTCGAAGCCGTCGTTTTTCGCCGTATCCCAGGAACGGCCCGGGCGCAAGCCGATTACCACTTTCACCCCGCTGTCGCGCAGGTTTTGCGCTTGCGCGTGCCCCTGGCTGCCATAGCCGATTACGGCTACCGTTTTGCCTTGTAACGCGTTTAGATCTGCATCTTTCTCATAATACATTGTCACTGCCATTGTTCCAACATCCTCCCTTGATTACGGATCGATATTTTTTTGCTTGCGGCTTGCCGCCATTTATTTGCTTATACCACGGATCATGGCGGTCGCTCCGGTCCGTGTCAGCTCTCTGATGCCATATGGTTTCAGAAGTTCCACGATCGCGTCGATCTTGTCGGAATCGCCCACCGCTTGCACGATCAGCGTGTTCGGTCCGATATCGACGATGGAAGCCCGGAATGTTTCCACCACTCCCAAAATTTCCGGCCGCTGCCCCGGCTCGGCGTTCACCTGGATTAACGCGAGTTCGCGGGCAACCATCGGATTGGCGCTCAAATCGACGACTTTGATGACGTCGACCAATTTGTACAGCTGCTTCGAGATTTGCTCCAGCGTCCGTTCGTCCCCCACGGTGACGACAACCATCCGGGAAAGTCCCGGTTCCTCGCTCGCGCCTACGGTGATGCTCTCGATATTGAAGCCGCGCCGGCCGAACAATCCGGCCACCCGCTGCAGAACGCCAGGCTGGTTGTTGACAAGGATCGAGATCGTATGTTTTGTCAGTATCATTCCGCATCCCCCAATATCATTTCGCTTAATGACGAACCAGCCGTCACCATCGGGTATACATTCTCTTCCTTGCGCACAACGAAGTCAATCAGGACCGGACCCGGCGTATTGAGCGCTTCCTGCCAGGCTTGCCGTGCTTCCGCTTTGTTTGTCGCCCGCAATCCTTTGACGCCGTAAGCTTCCGCCAGTTTCACGAAATCCGGGCTTCCTCCCAGATCGATGTGGCTGTAGCGCTCTTTGTAGATGATTTTCTGCCATTGCCGCACCATGCCCAGCACCTGGTTGTTGATGATCGCGATTTTGAGCGGGATATTGTGGATGGCGCACACCGCCAGTTCCTGCGAACACATCTGGAATCCGCCGTCGCCCGTGATCGCCACAACCAATTTGTCCGGGCAACCGACCTGGGCGCCCATCGCCGCGGGAAAACCGTGTCCCATCGTGCCCAAGCCGCCCGATGTAATCAACGAACGGGCGTTTTTGAACTTGTAAAACTGCGCTACCCACATTTGATGCTGACCGACGTCGGCCGTTATGATCGCATCGCCGTTGGTCGTTTCACTGATCATTTCGATGACGTATTGCGGTTTCAGTTCCGTTTCGGAATCCTTATATTGAAACGGATGCAATTCGTTCCATGCCTTGATCTGCTTGAGCCACTCCGCCGAGCGGGCCGGTTTCGCGTTCGCCAAGGCAACCCCCAGCACAGCCTTGATATCGCCTACGCAAGGAATGTCCGTCGGCACATTTTTGCCGATTTCCGCCGGATCGATATCAATATGCGCAATGGTCGCTTTTGGCGCAAAACCGTCCAGTTTCATCGTCACCCGGTCGTCAAAGCGGGCGCCGATGCTGATCAACAAATCGCATTCCATGATGGCGTTGTTGGACGCATAGTTTCCGTGCATGCCCGGCATGCCTACCCATAATTCGTGCCCGCTCGGGAATCCGCCCAAACCGAGCAACGTGGTAATAACCGGCACCCGCGTTTTTTCGGCGAATGCGATCAGTTCCTGTTGCGCGTCCGAATAAACGACTCCGCCGCCCGCCAATATCACCGGCCTTTCCGCTTTTTCGATCGCCTGCAGCAAACGGTCGATCTGCAACTTATTCGGCGAAACGGTCGGGTTGTATCCGCGGATTACGACATGTTCCGGATAATGGAACACGGCTTTCGCCGCGGAAACGTCCTTCGGTATATCGATCAAAACGGGCCCCTTGCGCCCGGTTGAAGCGATATGGAACGCTTCGCGGATGGTGCGCGGCAGATCGCTGACATCGCGAACCAGATAGCTGTGTTTGGTAATCGGCATCGTAATGCCGGTTATGTCCGCTTCCTGGAACGCATCCGTTCCGATCAAACTGGTGGGAACATTACCGGTTATGACGACCAAAGGCACGGAGTCCATATAAGCGGTCGCAATGCCGGTGACCAGATTGGTCGCCCCCGGTCCGGAGGTGGCGATGCACACCCCGACTTTCCCGGTAGCCCGGGCATAGCCGTCGGCGGCGTGAATCGCGCCTTGCTCATGCCGTGTCAGCAAGTGGTGAAAATCCTTGTTGCCGTGCATCGCGTCATAAATATACAACACGGCGCCGCCCGGATACCCGAACACGGTATCCACACCTTCCAAAAGCAAACTCCGCAACAGCATTTCCGATCCCGAGATCAGATCCGGCTGCAGCAATTTTTTTCTCATGTCTTCCGTCAGCACAGCACTCGCACTTTGTGATGTCATGCGAACCAAGTCCTCCTTTCAAAAAATACGGAAAATACGCAAATTAAAAATCCCTTTCATCCCGCCGCTTTTTTGCAACGGGACGAAAGGGATTGTGCGCTTTCGTGGTACCACCCAGCTTTGTTGCGCACCTCACGATGCGCAACCTCAGGAAGTATGGGAACTTGCTCTCCATACCTCTGCACGGTAACGTGTGCAAATCCGATTTTCCCTAATGGGCTGCAGGTCCTGGCGCCCTGCGCGGTTCAGGAAAACAGCTCCGAGGTGAGCTCGCAATAAGGGGTTTTGGCGTCGGTTTCAGCTAATCCTTCGCTCTCTGAACAAAATTGCCCTTGTCGCTTCGTCCTCTTCTTCGCCGATACAAATATTACGTTGCCCCAATGAGGGTTCAATAATTTAAAGTTAATTATACAACAGGAAAATCATTAGTCAAGCGTTATTTAATTTTTTCTTTCGCCACGCCCGCCAGGTCGGAGAACGATTTTCCGTCGTTTACGGCAAGTTCCGCCAACATCTTGCGGTTGATCTCGATGCCGGCCAATTTCAGCCCATGCATAAACTTGTTGTAGGAAAGCCCATTTTGCCTTGCGGCCGCATTGATCCGGGCAATCCACAGCTTGCGGATATTGCGTTTTGTTTGCCGACGGTCACGATACGCGTAGTACAGCGATTTCATGACCTGCTCGTTCGCTTTTTTAAACAGACGGTGTTTGGCCCCGAAGTATCCTTTTGCCAGTTTCAACACTTTATTGCGACGCCGACGAGATACGATCCCGCCCTTTACTCTTGCCATAATGCTCTACCTCCTAAATATCGAAATGAACGGGATTATTTGACATACGTAAGCAATTCCTTGATTCGCTTCACATCGCCTTTCGCCATGATGACGGAACCGCGCAAATGGCGCATCCGTCCCGCATCCTTGCTTTCCAGCATATGTCTTCTGCACGCTCTGTATCTTCTGATTTTGCCTGTGCCCGTTTTTCCGAAGCGTTTTGCCGCTCCGCGGTGTGTTTTCATTTTTGGCATGTGATAATCCTCCTTCAAGCTTTCCTATTTAAGATTTAGGCCCCAAAATCATGATCATGCTGCGGCCTTCCAGCTTCGGCTTGCGCTCGACCACGCCGTATTCCTCGATTTCCCGGGCCAGACGTTCCAGCACCTTTTGCCCAATGTCCGCATGGGTAATTTCCCGACCGCGGAAACGAACCGAGCATTTGACCTTATCCTGCTCTTTCAAAAATTTGACGACGTTGCGCAGCTTCGTTTGATAATCATGCTCTTCAATATTGGCCGAAAAGCGCACTTCCTTGATATCGACAACCTTTTGATTTTTGCGCGCCTCTTTTTCTTTCTTCTGCATTTCGTACCGATATTTGCCGTAATCCATAATGCGGCATACCGGCGGTTTGGCCTGGGGAGCAACGTTGACCAAGTCAAGATTCAGGTCGGAAGCCATTTGCAGCGCTTCACGGAGCGGTTTGATGCCGATTTGCTCGCCGTTTACGCCGACCAACCGAACTTCTCTCGCACGAATTTCTTCGTTAATCAAATGTTCTTTACTGATATTCTGCCACCTCCAACAGTTTCATGTTTATCTCCTGGCCATCTTTTTGAAAAATAAAAAATGCGGGCAGATTCGCCCACACTTCAGGGTTCAATGTTCATTCGTTCATTTGCGTTACAAATGACGTACGGAACCGATGAACCAGCCAACCTAAGTCGGTCAGGTGAGAAGCGGGCGCCTCTACTTTTCGGAGACAAAAATTCACTTTGTAAATATATCATTGGCAATAAGCCTTGTCAAGTGTTTCACATTCGGGCGATATAGGGTAAAATACATGTTGGAGTGTTGTGCGATAAAATCGATCAAGGGAAGGTGAGTCTCCCTTGCGGAAGAAACGAGTGCTTCTTTTATCAGAAGGTTTCGGCACCGGACATACGCAGGCCGCGCACGCGTTGGCTGTAAGCCTGAAAAAAAATTCCCGGGACGTGCTTACCAAAGTGATTGAGCTTGGGGGTTTTTTGCATCCCACGATCACTCCGTGGATTATCGGCGCGTATCGCCGGGCTGTCATTTCACGGCCCAAACTGGTGGGAAAAGTGTACCGCTCGCAGTACAACAAATCGATCAACCGTCTGACGCAGCTTGTCCTGCATCGTTTTTACTATAAGCAAACGACCGAGTTGATCCGGCAATTGCGCCCGGATACGGTGGTGTGCACCCATCCGTTCCCCAACATTATCATTTCCCGGCTGAAACGGTTGGGGCTGAACGTTCCGCTCTGCACCGTGATTACGGATTATGACGCCCACGGCACCTGGGTCAGCCCGGAAGTCGACAAATATTTGGTGTCTACGGAAAATGTCAAACAAAAGCTTCTGGCGCGCGGCATACCGGATACGAAAATCGAGGTGACCGGCATACCGGTGCATCCGAATTTTTGGGAACAGCATAATAAAGCGGAAATCCGCGCCCGCTTTCGTTTGCGGGAAATGCCCACCGTGCTTGTCATGGGCGGCGGCTGGGGCGTGATCAAAAACGAAGAAATGTTAATCCGGGCCGCGAATTGGCGCGATCGCATCCAACTGATTTTCTGTTTGGGCAGCAATGAGAAATTCCGGGCCAAACTTGCCGAGCAGGAAATATTCCGCCACCCGAACATCCATATGCTGGGTTTTACGAAAAACATCGACCAATTGATGGAAGTCTCCGACCTTTTGATCACCAAACCCGGCGGCATGACCTGCACAGAAGCGCTTACCAAAGGCGTTCCGATGCTGTTTTACAATCCGATACCCGGACAGGAAGAAGAAAATTGCCAATACTTTACCGAACGGGGCTTCGGTTTTGAATTGAAAAAAATCGAGGACGTCGACCACTGGTTTCGCCTGCTGCTTGAGCAATATTCCGAATTTACTTGCCGTCGCGCCAAGATTGCCCAGGCTGTCTCCAAATACAATCCCAACCGCTGCTCCAAAACGATCATGGAGTTTTTGAAATAGGCGGTTGTTTGACGATCTCCAGGCGAAAAATGTTTTTGCCTTGCTGCACGAATTTTTTCTCGTATTCCGTCATGACGTTCCCCGGGATATTGCCGTTTTTATGCAAATCGAGGCTGATGTTGCGCATTTTTAAACCTGTTTCGGCGATCGCGTTGAGCGAAAATTCGAAAAGGCTTGGCGAATCGGTCTTAAAATGAATCTCCCCGCGTTCGTTTAATATCCGCATATATTTTTGCAAAAAGCGGGGATGCGTCAGCCGCCTGCGCGCATGCCTCGCCTTGGGCCAAGGGTCGCTGAAATTAAGGTAGATCCGCTCGATTTCCCCGTCGGCAAACGCTTCTTCCAGATATTCGATATTCATTCGCATCAGCGCAAGGTTGTCCGGTTCGCCTCCGCGTTGTTCCCGCCACAGCCGAAAAGCCAATTCCGCCGCTCTGCCGATCAGCAAGTCATACATATCGATGCCGATAAAGTTTGCTTCCGGGTGCAACAGGCTCATTTCGCTGATGAAGCCGCCTTTGCCCATGCCGAGCTCCGCAAAGATCGGCTTGTCATTGCCGAAAAACTCCCGCCACTTTCCTTTATTTTGCTTGTGATCCCGCACAATCAGGCGGTTTTCCCGTTCCATCCATTCCTTCACGCGTTTATTTCCGCGCAGCCGCAAATCATGATCCCTCCAACAAAAGCTAGCTGGATGACATTATATCCCGCTTTCTTTGGATTTGCAAAGCGGTCAGAATTTGCGGCGAAGTTCGCGCAGCGGATAAAACGTCCCGCGCCAATATATGCCGCCGCGCAGCACCGCCAAACAAGCGGAGCGAGCGATGGCATAAGCCACTAGAAGCGCGGACACAGGCAAAACCAAAACATCCCATGGCTTGTCTTGCGATATTCTGCCCGCGGCGAATAAATAAGCGCCGGCAAATAAGACGACCGCCGCCAACGAAACAATCGCAAGCGGCAAATCGGGCGAAAACAAACCGGCAAACGGCAATACGCCCAGCATCAATTGCATGGAAACGGCAATGAAAGCTAGTAGCGGGTTATACCGAAACCCGGCAAACAAATTTTTCTCCAAACCCTGAAAAGCTTCGGCAAGGCTGTTGTACCATTTCACCTCCAGCCTGCCTGTACCCGTCATGACGCGCTGCCGGTATCCGCCCTGTTTGATCCGCATGCCCAATTCCAAATCGTCGTCCGGCCGCATCGCAATTGCCTTATGTGTTCCGATTGCCTCATAAACGCTTCGTTTCATCAGGTTAAACGCTCCGACGCCAAAGCCATATTTTTTTTGCTTATCCATATTCGCTAGCCACGGCGGCCGGACAAGCGAGAGGGAAAAAAGGAAATAGCGTACGAACGCTTTCAGCCAAAAGCCTTCCGCTTGCAGATCCGGTATCAGGGTGAGATGGTCGATTTGCTGCGCGCTCATGTACGCGAGCGCATCTTTCACCACGTCGCGATCAAACCGCACATCCGCGTCGGCAAACAGCAGCATGCTGCCGCGCGCTTGCAGGTACCCTTGATACAGCGCGTAATTTTTGCCCAGCCAACCTTCCGGAAGCGCGGTTATATGTACGGTTTTCAGCGGGAACGGCGGTTTTTCGCGAAGGGCAAATTCTTTTTTCAGCAATTCCGCGCGCACGCCCGTCGCATCCCGCGAACGGTCATTCACTACAATCAATTCCATGCGCGCAAGTTTTTGCCCCATTAAGGAGCGAACGGTCGCGGCAATATTTTCCGCTTCTTCTTTCGCCGCAACAATGACGGAAACAAGCGGCAACCGTTCCTTCGCTTCCGCTGCGTTCGGCAATGTCCGCACATTCCGCCAGCCAAAAAACGAGACGGTGCAAACAACCGCCCAAAACAGCAATAATCCGCATGCCATTGCCCATGCCGCCATTTTCCCACCTCCAGGTTTCGCTATTGTATTCCCGTATCTACATGATTCGCATCCACTTCGTTTTTTCGTTACAATATGAGATGCGATGTTTATGCGACCGGATACTTGCGGGAAATGCGCGGAAAGAAGGAATTGCGATGCGCCTGGCATCTGTTATCGGGTTTGCCAACAAGCTGGTTGCCGAAAGGGTGAAAGCGGGCGATTGCGTTGTCGACGCAACGGTCGGCAATGGCACGGATACGATTCATTTGGCGCGATTGGTCGGCCCGCGCGGGATCGTTTTCGGCTTTGACATTCAACAAGCGGCGATCGACAAGACGCTGCGCCGCTTCGCTGCCGAGCCGCCCGGCTTCGGGCAATTGCAGCTGTTTTGCGATTCCCACGGGCATATGGCGGCACGAATCCCTAAACCATATCACGGGCGAATTTCCGCCATTATGTTTAACCTGGGGTACTTGCCCGGCGGCGACCACAGTATCGTCACCGCTCCCCGCTCGACGATAGAAGCGCTGGCGGCGGCGCTTGAACTGCTTAAGCCGGGTGGCGTTATCACGATTGTGCTGTATACCGGGCATCCGGGAGGCAAGGAAGAAGCAAAAGCTGTCGAAGCGTGGGCGGAACAGCTTCCGCAAGCCATATATCAAGCGCTGTTGTACCGGTTCATCAACCAAAAAAACGCCCCGCCCTATTGCATCGCCATCGAAAAAATCAAAGCGTCCAATCTCCTTTAATGCCAAGGCGAGTGGACGTTTAAACAGGCAACATCAGGAATTTACAATTTCTCTGCTTTCCGTATCCGGGGGATGCTGGAGCAAATCCGCAACACTTAACGGCAGCAATTCCACGTCATTTTCCGCAGCGCACTTTAATTCCGGCTTTTCCTCAACCGTTGGCTTGTCTAGGCGCCGGACAGGCTTTTTTTCGGCTTCCTTTCGGGTTTCCCGTTGTTTTCGGCCCATCTGTTCTTCCATTCGTTTTACCATTTGATAAAGGATCATTGTGCGAATTTCGCCTCCTTTCCTTCACGACTATCCTAAACGATCAAGATTAATGCAGGATTACCTGAAGATTAAAATTATATTACATTTTATGGAAGTTAAGCATTCCCATTGTTATTTTCATCTACTTGTTTATACGTTTGCAATGGCAATTTGTTTCACATTTTCCCCTAACGTTCACGATTTATTCAAAAATGCCGCGGAAAGCCTGCAGCATTTTTTATTTTTTTTTAAGGTTTTTTTTATTGTCCTTTAATTCAAAGCGCGGCAAACATTGCTAACATTTTTTTCGAGAGAAAAATAATATTAAGGAGGTCGCAACATGAAGTTTTGGAAGATTGCATTCAGTCTTCTGCTCGCATTAACACTTGGCGGAGGAACGGTGGGAGGCTATACCGCGCTTGCCGCCGGCGGCGTGGAGTTGTATACGCCCTATACCAATTTGTCTGTTACACCGGGCCAAACCGTCAGTTATTCAATTGATGTGATCAATCATTCGGACGCTACCCAGGAAGTGCCGGTTGCGGTGCAAGGACTTCCCGACGGATGGAAAAGCGACCTGTCCTCAGGCGGCTACGGCATCCAGAAAATCGCCGTCCAAGCGGATGATTCGCGCAGCATAAACCTTGACATCGATGTGCCGCTCGCCGTCGACAAAGGGACTTACACATTCAAAGTAACCGCCGGCAGCTTCGGCGCGTTGAATTTGACGATTAACGTGACCGAGCAGGGCTCCTACAAAACGGAGTTGCTTGTCAATCAACCGAACATGCAAGGCCATGCCGACTCCAATTTCAATTTTAGCGCGGACTTGAAAAACCGTACGGCAAGCAAGCAGGATTACGCTTTGAGCGCGGACGCGCCGGCAGGCTGGAACGTCGAGTTCGAAGACTCCGGAAAAAGTGTCACTTCCGTTTCGGTGGATGAAAATACGACGCACAGTATCAATATAGACATTACGCCGGCGCAAAACGTGGAAGCCGGAACGTATGAAATCCCGATCCATGCCGCAACCAAATCGAGCAGCGCGGACGCCAAGCTGGAAGTGGTCATCACCGGCACTTTCAAATTGGATTTGTCCACCGTGAACGATGTGCTTTCCACCAACATCACGGCGGGACATAAGAAAAAAATCGATTTGAAATTAACCAACCAGGGTTCAGCCGAGCTGAAAAATATTGAATTAACGGCAAATACCCCGGCTGATTGGGAAGTAACGTTTGATCAGACGAAAATCGCCTCGCTTGCTCCCGGCAAATCAACGACGGTCGCCGCTACCGTGAAAGCGTCCAGCAAAGCGATCGCCGGGGATTATCAGTTGAACATTAACGCCAACTCGCCCGAGGCGTCGTCCACCGCGCAATTCAGAATCACTGTGAAAACATCGGTATTGTGGGGCTGGATCGGGATTCTCCTAATCCTGATCGTAATCGTGGTGATCTACTACTTAATC
>DASVDB010000023.1 GCA_036381315.1 Bacilli bacterium
TATTCCAGCGGCTAAACCTGATCACCGAGAAATTCGGCATGGAACTCGAACGGGATAAATACACGACGGCGACCATCGCCAAGTCGAAAACTTTCGTCCAGTTCACGCTGAAAAGTTCAACGCCGGGAACTTCGCATACGACAAAGGTTACATTCAGCGGGCTTGCCGCAGGCACATTTGATGTATTTGTCAACAATGCCCCGGCGGGCACCGTTACGGCAACAAGCGGCAAGCAAACGACGGTCAGCCTGAATATCGGCGCGTCGCAAACGTATGATATCAAGCTGCAGCAAGGGACATCTTCACCTCCGCCGGAAGTAATCGCCGCGTACTTGTTTGACGAAACTAGCGGGACAACGGCTGCGGACGCTTCCGGAAACGGCAACCAGGCGGTATTGCACGGCGGAACCACCTGGGTATCCGGCAAAAACGGCAATGCGCTCGGCTTGAACGGCACGGATGCGTATGCCAGCCTGCCATCCGGCATCGTCAGCGATATCGATGATTTCACGATTGCCGCTTGGGTGAAGGTCGACACGAGCAGCAATTGGGCGCGCATTTTTGATTTCGGCACCGGCACAAACACGTATATGTTCCTGACGCCGAAAGCCGCGGGGGCGGGGCTGCGCTTTGCCATTACCACAAACAGCAACGGCGCGGAACAGCAGTTGAATGCCGCGGCTTTGCCGACGGGCGTATGGAAGCATGTCGCCGTAACCTTGCAGGGTTCAACGGGACGGCTTTATGTAGACGGAGTGCAAGTGGCGACGAATCCTAATATGACGCTTAAACCGTCCAGCCTTGGCAGTACAAACTTGAACTATATCGGTAAATCGCAATGGGCGGACCCGTATTTTCACGGATCGATCGATGAGTTTAAAATCTACAGCCGGGCGTTGACCGCCGCGGAAGTGGCGGAATTGGCCAACGCCGCGCCGACGTTGACGAATATTGCTCCGCTGGGAACGGCATCGACTTCTTATGTATCTCCATGGGAGAGCCTGGCCGGTTTGAACGATGGTTATGAACCAACCAGTTCCGCCGATCGGGGGCATCCCGTCTATGGCAATTGGGATAACCCGGGAACCACGCAATGGGTGCAATATGATTTCAGTCAAAATTACACGATCTCCAAAGTGGATGTCTATTGGTTCGACGATAATTTGGGGATCGACCTGCCCGCGTCGTGCAGCATCCAGTACTGGGACGGAACCGCTTGGGCCGATGTAAGCAATCCGGTTGGGTTGGGGGTGCTCGGAAACCAGTACAATACGACAACGTTCACGCCGATAACCACAAATAAAATTCGCCTCAATATTACGGCAAAAGAAAACTTTTCCACCGGTATCGAAACGTGGAAGGTATACGGTTATTGATGTGATATTGCGAAAACCATCATTTTCTATTACAGTATAGATAATTGAACATCGTATTCGGGGGCTTGATGAAGTCAGGCTGAGAGTGCGGCCGGATGCCGCTGACCGTTGATCTGATCTGGATAATGCCAGCGTAGAGAAATACTGAAAGCGTACGATTTCAGTATGGTTGCGTAATGTTTCCTTGCGCAAATATGTCTGCCTGCATTCCGGCAGACTTTTTTATTTCCCCGGATTTGTGTTCAATACATAATTTGGGAACAGGAGACTGATCGTATGGGAAAAACGCGGGAACGCGAATTTTCACTCGGGTTAAAGTTGTCCGACATTTTGGTTACGGTCGTGGTGGCGATCGTATTCGGCGCCGTCTACAAGCTGTGGTCGCCCATGTATGATCTGGTGAAGCCGTTGGGTCTGCACGCCGAGGAGACCGTTTACGGAATGTGGTTTATGGCCGCGACCTTCGCTTTTCTGCTCATTCGCAAGCCGGGTGTCGCCGTAGTCGCCGAACTGGCAGCCGCCTCGGCGGAAACGTTTTTCGGCAGCGAATGGGGCGTTGCCACGTTGATCTATGGTTTGCTGCAAGGGCTGGGCGCGGAAATTTTCTTTGCCGCGTTTCGCTACCGGAAGCCGAACCTGGGCGTTACCGTGCTCGCCGCAATCGGCGCGGGGGTTGCTTCGCTCATCCTGGATTGGTTTTACGGCTACATCGGATACTTGAGCCTGTGGAATTTCACCGTGTTGGTCGCGTTAAGGCTGCTCGGCTGCGCGCTGATTGCCGGACTTTTCGCTTATTATTTGGCGAAGGCGGTCGAGGCGACGGGCGTTACCAGTCTGCTTAGGCCGTCCTCCCCGCAGGACTACGAGGCGCTTGAATAATGCCCGGGAACGGAGTTGCGGCCGGCGTCGTCAATTTGCGCCTGAAATATCCCGGTGCGGCCGATTCGCTTTTTCGCGGGCTTTCCCTGAATATTCATCGCGGCGAGAAAGTGCTTTTGCTTGGATCTAACGCCTGCGGCAAATCGACGCTGCTTCAGGTGCTGTGCGGGCTTATTCCGGATGCGCTTGAGATTCCGCTAAAATATGATGAGATTACTCGCCCTAAGTCCTGGGCTTATGTGTTTCAGGACCCCGATGCGCAGTTTTGCCTGCCTTATGTCGATGAAGAATTGGCATTTACGCTGGAAAACATACAGACGCCGGCCGACGAAATGCCGCGTTTGATCCGTTTCTATTTGCGGCAGGCGGGCTTGCAGCTTGACGATGCGCATACGCCGATTCGCGCTTTGTCGCAAGGAATGAAGCAGCGCCTGGCGGTTGCCTGCGCGCTCGCGCTTAAGCCCGAGGTGTTGTTCCTGGACGAACCTTCGGCGCTTTTGGACCCCGCCGGTGTAAAAGGGGTGTGGGATGCCATAAAGGAAACGTCGGCGGATAAAACGTTGGTGATTGTCGAACACAGGATCGATGAGGTCATCGATTGGGTGGAACGGATCGTCGTTTTTTCCGCTGCCGGCGAGATCGTTGCCGATGGCGACAGCGGCACGGTTTTTGGCAAAAGCAGAAAATTATTGCGCGAATACGGCATATGGCACCCGGGCGTTTGGCAGGGTTACCGCGACGGGCATACCGAACTTGATGCCGAACCAGGCGAACACGCCGCGCAACGGGCTCCGGCGCTGGAATTGCAAGGATTGCAGGGGTTTTACGGTAACAGTTTGCGCATTGCCGTGGAGCATGCTCATGTTATGCCGGGAGAGTGGATTTGCCTGGTCGGCGAAAACGGAGCGGGTAAAAGCACACTGTTATTTGCGATCATGCACCTCATTCGTACCCGGGGAATTTGCCGGATGGACGGAGCGGAAGTGCGTAACGTGGCGCAAGCGGCGTGCCGCGCCGCGTATGTCTTTCAAAATCCGGAGTTTCAATTTGTAACGAACACGGTTGCGGATGAGGTTGCCTATTCTTTGCGTCATTCCGCCTTGGATAAGGAAAAAAGGCGTGCGGCGATTGCCGAAGTAGTACGGCAATTTGAGCTTCTGAACTGCCTGCGCCAACATCCGTTTCAGCTGTCGCTGGGGCAGAAACGCCGCTTGAGCGTTGCCTCCGCCGTTGTGCGTAACCCGGCCGTTTTGCTGCTCGATGAACCGACTTTCGGTCAGGATGCCCGCAATACGTTTCGGCTGCTGGATTGTCTGGAAGAGCTGCGTTCACGGGGGACCGCCATCATAATGGCCACGCATGATCAGGAAATTGTCCGCCGATGCGCTACGCGCGTTTGGCAAGTGTCCGCAGGGCGGATTGCGGCGGATGCGTTCGTCGGACGCTCTTCAGGGAGGCGTTTGCCGGTTGATCACTTTTTCATATCGTGAAACATGGCTGCACAAGGTGAATCCCAGTGTAAAATTACTCAGCTTTACGGCACTGTTTATAGCGGTAATGTTGATTCATAATCCGAATACGATGCTGAACACGGCGTTGGGAGCGCTTTTGCCGCTCGTTATATGGTCGGGACACCCCGGAAAAAGGTTGCTGTTGTACGCGTCGCCGTTTGTGCTTATTTTTGTATCCGGTTCGCTTGGCATGATGTTTTTTGGGCGCGGCCAAACAGTTTGGTTGCATATCGGCCTGCTGAATATTACGGAAGAGAGTTTTTACCGCGGGCTGCATCTTGGTTTTCGGGCGCTCGTGATGGCCGCGGCCGGCCTTTTGTTCGGGCTGACGACGCGCCCGGTGCATTTGTTTTATTCGCTGATGCAAACATGGCGGCTGCCGCCGAAGTATGCTTACGGCTTTTTGGCGGGAATGCGGATGTTGCCGATTATTCTGGAAGAGTTTGTGATTCTTCAGAAAGCGTTGAAAGTGCGCCGGGCCGACTGCCGCCGGCAATTTTGGAGCGGGCTTGGCATGCTGCGCATGTGTTTTGTGTCGCTGTTGGCCCAAAGCATTCGCCGCGCGCACCGGACCGCCGTAGCCATGCAGGCCAGACGGTTTTCCCCGCTCGCGGCGCGCACCTTTTATTATCGCCCGGGGTATTCGGTCCGCGATTGGTTGTTTGTCGCGTATTTTGCGGCGTTATTATCATTC
>DASVDB010000024.1 GCA_036381315.1 Bacilli bacterium
GGCTTGGGGCAAAGCATAATTCTGTTTTATTATGAAATTCATAAAATCGTCTGATAGACTAGAAGAGCGTCACTTCTTCCGTTAATTTGTCGATGAGGCAAAACGGGAGCGAGAATGCCAAAATAACCAGTTTTGCTATAGTTTCAGCATGCGGCAACTTTATATCCGACCTTTCACATAGGTTTTATTGTAGTATACGCGAAACTTGGAAAAAAGGCAATTTCGCGATATAATAACAAAGTATATTTGCGAAAAATTGTTTAAAAGAAGGTTGGAACTCAATGGGACGCAAATGGAACAATATTAAAGAGAAAAAAGCGGCGAAAGACCAAAATACAAGCCGGATTTACGCCAAATTCGGCATTGAAATATATGTGGCCGCCAAAAAGGGCGACCCGAATCCGGAAGCAAATCAGGCGCTGCGTTTCGTATTGGAGCGCGCCAAAACATACAATGTGCCGAAAGCCATCATTGACCGCGCGCTGGAAAAAGCAAAAGGCAGCGGCGAGGAAAACTATGAAAATTTGCGCTATGAGGGATTTGGCCCGAATGGATCGATGATCATCATCGACGCGTTGACGAATAACGTGAACCGCACGGTGGCGGACATTCGTTCCGTTTTTAATAAAAACGGCGGGAATCTGGGAGTGAGCGGGTCTGTCTCCTATATGTTCGAGGAAACGGCCGTAATCGGCCTGGAAGGCAAAACGGCGGACGAAGTGCTGGAAATACTGATGGAAGCGGATGTGGACGTACGCGACATTGTGGAGGAAGACGAGGCCGTGATCATTTATGCCGCTCCCGACCAATTCCATCTGGTGCAGACAGCGCTTAGAAACGCTGGCATAGCCGACTTTACCGTTGCGGAAATTTCGATGCTGCCGCAAAACTACGTCACGCTGCCGGAAGACGTTGTACCGCAATTTGAAAAGCTGATCGACGCGTTGGAAGACTTGGAAGATGTGCAGCAAGTTTACCATAATGTCGACTTCGGAGAATAACGACCTGGACCTGGGTCCAGTATCAAATCATCCTAAAGCAGCATGATGAAATTGGAAAAAGCGTGTTAAGCTTGAAATAATTCAAATCATGTTGTTGGGAGGATTCGCGGTGAATATTCGCGCAATGTTGGGAGCCGTTTTGATTTTGTTCGGCGTATATTTGTATGTCAATGGTCATGCTGTTATCGACACCGGCACGCTTTTCGGCGTCTTTTGGGCAAGTTTTTTTGTGATACCCGTTGGTTTGTTTTTCCACTGGCTTTATTTTGGCGTGATTCGCAAAGGCGTCGGGCTTTTGATCCCGGGCGGCATCATTTTGCTCACGGGTATCGTTTGCCAGATAGCCACGTTGCTTGACGGATGGAGTTATTTGTGGCCCGGGTTTATTTTTGCCGTTGCCGGTGGGCTGTTTGAATTCTACTGGTTTGGGAGCCGCAACAAGTGGCTGATGATCCCGATTTCAATTTTAACGGCGCTGTCCGTATTCTTTTTCGCGATATTCTCGCTTGGAGCGTTCCTTTCGCGTGTCTCGGGCCAACCGGTGATCGCGATTGCGTTCGTTTTCGTCGGCGCTCTTTTGCTAATCGTGAGGAAACGGCCGAATCATATATAAGGGGCTGATTCCGGCCGTCACTTTTGTCGCTTTGGGATCCGGATAAGCCGCTTACGCTTTGCCGGGGCGATTGACCAGGAAAATGCTCGTTACGATCAGGATAAGCCCGATCACCAAAAAAACCGTAAACGGTTCGCGCAAAAATACAGTACCGATAAAGACGGCAATCAATGGAACGAGGAACGTAAACGAAGCCACTTTGCTGACTTCACCGGCTTTTACCAGATTGAAATAGACGACCCAGGCAAAGGCGATCACAAAAATGCCGCTAAACGTAAGCCCGATTACATACGTCTGATTCCAGACGATCTGTGATACATTTTCTGCGATTAATCCCAGCAAAGTTAAGACAATTCCGCCGATGATGCTTTGCAGTGCCACCAGCCACATCGAGTCGGCGCGATTGCCCGCCTTTTTCACATAGATCACGCCAACAGCCCAACTTGCCGAGGTTATAAGCGCCAGCAAAATGCCAAGCCACGAAATTCGCCCTGTTAAACTTTCCGCGCTTATGACAGCCACACCCAAAAAACCGATGAGTAAACCGGCGATTTTTTTTAACGAGATGGATTCGCCCAGCCAGAGCCAGGCAAAAATGCCCACAAGCACAGGCTGCAAATAAACGATTACGGAAAACAAGCCTTCCGGCAAATAGAGTAGTCCAACCGTTTGCACGCCGTAAAACAAAGCTGTGTTCAATAGTGCGGAAATCAAATAGATTGGCCATGTGTCCCGAAAACGAATAAGCCGCCATTGCGGCAAAAACAACAGGGCGAGAAACATGCCGCCGAGCAGCGTGCGCATGCCCGCAAACAGGATGGGCGGAGTATAGTTCAACACGATTTTGTAGACCGGCCAGCTGATTCCCCAGACTACAATCAGAAATGTTAAAGAAAAGATGGTTTTTTTTCGCGATGCTTGTCCCAAGGTGTACGGTTCCTCTCTGAACTGATGCGTTTTTTGCTCTTTTAATAGAATACGCTACATGGGCGGTTGGAAGCAAATCATGCCTGGGCTGCAAAAGTTCATGCGGTTCGCGTTGCGAATGGGAGATTTGAAATGATAGGGGAGTGGGGATTGTGGGAAAGCGGATTTGGTTGCGGCTTGCCATAGGCTTGCGGATCTGCGTCGCGCTCTTTCTAGTATGCGCATGTGCCGGGGAATGGCTGCCGCCTTCCTTTGCGAATGCCGCCGGCATTTCTTTTACGGAAAGTCCGCAAGGCATAACGGGACTTAGCCGTCCGGAAATTCACTTCACCATTACGGAGACAGATGTCGCCGGCAAACTGATTCAGCGTAAAATGTTACTCGACGGTCTTGAAGTTGCGTCCGAATTTGATGCGGCAACGCAGTCGCTGTCGTATACGCCGGATTCAAATCTTCGTCCCGGGAAACATACCGTCGAAGTCATCCTGCAATATGCCGGCTACGAACCATTCAGCGAACGGTGGGAATTCACCGTCAGCGAACATGCCGTGGATAAGCGGGACATTGTCATTTCGCCGGAGCAACGGGCCGGTTTGCGCGCGCTGAACGATTTTCGCCTGCTGAACGGTCTGAAGCCGGTAGGCTTTAACGTTGCATTGGTTTACGCCGCGCAGCGGCATGCGCATTATTTGTTTGCCAACAAGGTGGATGCCGATGTTGCTTCGCTGCATGTCGAAGACCCGTCAGGACAAGGCTTTATCGGCCGGGATATTGCTGAGCGGAGAAATTTTGTCGGCTATGTTAAGCCGGTTTCGGAGGACGTATCGTTTGCCACCGGCACATTGATTCAGTCGATCGATGCTCTGTTTGACGCGCCCTATCATCGCATTCCGTTCCTTATGCCTTCCCTGACAGAGGTTGGCATCGCCAAGGAAGGCGAATATACGGTCATCGAGTTTGGTTTTTCCGAAGCGGAGCAAGAAACCACATCACTAATCGTTTCGCCGGCTCCCGGCGATCCCGGCGTGCCGGCCCGGTTCGACGGCCATGAGGCGCCGGACCCGCTTAGGAAACATCGGCCGGCAAAGTATCCGGTCGGCTATCCGCTCATGGGGGTTGTGAGCGGGAATGACGTTCAGTCTGTCCGTTTGGTTGACTACAGCCTGACCGACAGCAGCGGAAAAGCGATGAGCCTTGCAGCCAACACACCTGCCAACGATGATCATTTGCAACATGAAATCATTCTCATACCGCGAAATCCGTTAAAGCCGGATACCGGCTATACGGCCAGCATGACCGTGGAAATCACCCATACGGACGGCACGACGCAGACGCTTAAGAAAGAGTGGATCTTCCGCACGGAGGGGACTGAGGACGAAGGCAAAAATTTGCTGCATGCCGACGCCGCTTCCTATGTGCAAAAACTTGGACAGACGGACATCAGCCGACATGTCGCAACGTTTGCGCTGAATGGCGACTCGTATACGCTGGACGGCGTTAAGCATCCGATGAAGCCGCCTTATTTGCAGGACGGCAGTGCGTATTTGTGGGTTCGCGACCTCGCGAATGCGCTTGGCGCCCCGGTGGAATGGGACAACGAAACGCATGCCGCCATTTACAGGAAGGGCGGTCGGACGGTTGTTTTCTTTACGCGGGAAAATACCGTGCTTATTAATGAAAGTGTGCTGAAGCCCAAAACCGGCGCGTTGGTGAAGAACGACAGCACCTTCATTCCCGTTCGGTTGTTGTCCGAGGCGCTAGGGTGCGATGTCGAATACGACGGAGCAGCGAAAACCGTTACCATCATTTATTGATTTTAATGTCGGATAGGCATAAAATCAGAACCATGATTCGTATCGGGAGGAATATGTTGTGGAGATCGGGATCAGTACGTTTGTCGAGACGACACCGGATGTGCGAACCGGCGAAGTGATCAGCCATGCGCAACGATTGCGTGAGGTTGTGGAAGAAATTGTGCTGGCCGATCGTGTCGGCCTCGATGTTTTTGGTGTGGGCGAGCATCACCGCAAAGATTTCGCGTCTTCCTCTCCGGCTGTTGTGCTTGCCGCAGCCGCCGCGCAGACAAAACGGATTCGTTTGACAAGCGCGGTAACGGTGCTTTCTTCCGACGATCCCGTGCGCGTGTTTCAGGATTTTGCAACGCTTGACGGAATCTCGAACGGCAGGGCGGAAATCATGGCGGGCCGGGGCTCGTTCATTGAGTCGTTTCCGCTGTTCGGCTATGATTTGCGGAATTATGACGAGTTGTTTGCAGAAAAGCTGGACCTGCTGCTTAAAATCCGCGAGACCGAAAAGGTAACTTGGAAAGGGACGTACCGATCGGCCATTCAAAATCTGGGCGTCTATCCGCGCCCTGTGCAAAACCCTTTGCCGGTATGGGTCGCTAGCGGCGGGAATGTGGAATCCGTCATACGTGCCGGCACGCTTGGTTTGCCGCTTGTTCTGGCTATTATTGGCGGGAAGCCAACGCAGTTTGCGCCGCTCGTGCAAATTTACAAGCAAGCGGCGGCCAAAGCCGGGCACGACCCGGCAACGTTGCCGGTAGCGTCGCATTCGCACGGTTTCATCGCGAAAGACGCGAATGCGGCTGCCGAAACGTTTTTCCCATCCACCCAGTTTGTCATGAATGTGATCGGGCGCGAGCGGGGATGGGGGCATTATAGCCGATCAACCTACGATGCCGCAAGGAGCTTTACGGGAGCGTTGTATGTGGGCGATCCGGACTTTGTCGCGCAAAAAATCATTTACCTGCGCAAACAGGTAGGCATCACGCGCTTTTTTCTGCACGTCCCACTCGGCACCATGCCGCATGAAGATGTTCTGCAAGCCATTGAACTGCTTGGCACGGAAGTGGCGCCGCGGGTGAAAGCGGAAGTTTCCGCGTGGGAGCGTGCGCAAAAGCCGTAAATATGGATCAGCGGTTGACGGGAACCCGCCATGCTTCCAACTCCGGCAAATTCGGCGGGTCAATGGATTGGGACGCCTCTTTCTTATATTGGGAAGGCAGCATGCCGGCCCACTTTTTGAACGTTTTGGTGAAATGAGCCTCGTCGAAATATCCGAGTTCCCTGGCTACGGTTTGTATTTTGCAGTCGCCGGACTGGAGCATCGCTTTGGCTTTTTCGATGCGGAATTGATGGACATAGTCGAGAAAGTTGATGCCGAGCTCCTGTTTGAACAAGGTGGACAAATAGGTGCTGGAAACAAACAATTCCCGGGCTACCCCGGCCAGAGACAAATCCGGCGAATTGTAATGCTTGGCGATAAAATCGAGCGCTTGCCGGATTTTGCGGCGGGGGGTCTTGTTCGGATTCAATATGCCGACCAGCTGCTGGATAGCCTTTTGCACCATGGCGGATAATTCCTCCAACGTTTCCACCTGTCCGATTTGATCGATCATCGCGGAAAACGACCGGATTAACTCGCGCCCCGACGCGTCCTGTTCGCTCGCCAGGCGAATCAGCCGGCTCATCAAGGAAAGGGTCTGCATGTCGATCTTTTTACGCGAATGCCTGTGGGGCTGCCGGAAAAATTTCAGCCATTGCTCCGTTTCGTTTAATGCTTCGGCGTATAATCCGGATTGCAAGTTGTCGATGATCGACTGTTCCAGCGTAATCCAGCCGGATTCGTCCGCGGCTTCTGCGGAAATTTGCGTGAAATGTTGATAATCGCGGGCGAAGAAAATTTGCCCCGCACCTTTGTAAAACATCATTTGCAGCGTCTCCACCGCTTCGTTGTACGCTTCATGAAGCATATCCATGCTTTTTTTCGGATCGCTTACGCCGATGCTTACCGTGATTTTCAAAAATTGCCGCAAATTTTGCTGCAGCCGTTTCAGCCCGCTTTGCAGCTTTTCCTCCAAAAATTCGAATGTGCCGTTGCAGATGGCGACAATTTCCTGTTGATCGGTCACTGTCTCCACCGGTTGAAGCAATGTTTGTTCCAACGTTTCCTTGACGATGTTGGCCGCGGCGAACTTTAGCAATTCCATGTCGCTGAATTCGTAATTTAACTTCCGCAGCGTTTTGCGATCAGGCCGAATGGCGATCACCACAATTTGATGGAAGGCGGCGCTCATTTGCAACTGCGCCATTCTTTCCTCGCGGTTCTCGGTGATCTGTTTCGGAGCGTGCAGCCACTGCAGCAACGCCTGTGATTTGGCCATCGGCAAACTTTGCTTCAGTTGTTGTTGCAGACCGTCCAGATTGTTGCTTAATCGGCGTTTCTCCAAAACCCGCCGAACAACTTCCCGCAGCGTGGCGGCAACCTGCCGCGGTGAAAACGGCTTGATCAGGTAGTCGAAAACCCCCAGGCGGATCGCTTTCCGGGCGTATTCGAACTCGCTGTATCCTGACATCAGAACGCAGGCGATGTCCAAACTCCTTTTGCGAATTTCGTCGATCAGTTGAAGACCGTCCATCTGCGGCATGCGAATATCCGTCAGCAGAATGTCCGTGTCTCCGGATTTGAGCAGGGACAAAGCCTCCAGGCCGTTTTCCGCATAACCTTGAACGTGTATACCGAGCGTTTCCCAATCGATCAGGGTCAGCAAGCCTTCTCTCATCGGTTTTTCGTCTTCGACAATAAACAGATTGAGCATATTTATAACCTCCTGAAAGCTTCTGAAGAATAACGACAAAAGACTAAATTTTACCCTTATAAGGGAGAGTTAGCATTACGCGGGTGCCGGATCCAAAGACGCTTTGTATGTGCAAAGAAGCATCCTCTCCATAGAACAACCGAATCCGGTTGCGAATATTGAGCAAGGCAAAGTTCTCGCCGGAGGAAGAGCCCGGATCGCTGTTTGCGCGAAGCTGCAGATTCATTTCCCGCAGCTTGTCTTCCGGAATGCCCACGCCGTTATCGGTGATGTTGATTTCAATAAAACGTCCGTCTGCGGAAAGTGCGGCGGAGACACAAATCAAACCGTTGTCGTCGGCAAGCGGTTCGATGCCGTGCACGACGGCATTCTCAACCAGCGGTTGAATCAGCAGCTTGGGAATGTTCACATTTTTCAACTCCGGCAGCATTTCGATTTCGTAGTTCAATTTGCCGGAATAGCGAAATTTTTGCAGTGACAAGTAGTGACGAACCAATTCGAATTCCTGCTGCAAAGGAATGACTTCCTTGCCCGCGTTCAAGCTGATTTTAAATATCCCGGATAGGGAATAGATCATATCGGCGACCTGATGGTCGTTGTTTTTGTGGGCGGACCAAGCGATGGAGTTTAAAGTATTATAGAAAAAGTGCGGGTTGATCTGCGATTGCAGCAGCTTCAGTTCCGCTTGCCGTTGCTTGATTTCCGACGCATATACGTCATTAATCAAGTCCTTGATCCGTTGCACCATGATGTTGTAACCGCTGCCGAGCTGTCCGATCTCGTCGTTTCCTTTAAACTGCACGTTTTGCGAGAAATCGCCGCGCTGGAACTTTTTCATGGAAAGCACAATTTTCTGAATCGGTTTCGTAATGACCCCGGAAATGGAAAATGAAACGGCAATACTGATCAGCAGAGTGACGAACACAATCACCAGGGTTATCCATTTGATGCGGCTCAATTTGCGCAGCAAAGCGTCGCGCGGCTGCAACACCAATACGTGCCACCCCGTTACGGCAGATTGCAGGTGCGCAAACACCCAATCCTTCCGGTTTACTGCGTCGTCAATGTCGTTGAGACGGTTTACGGGATGGTCAAAGAAAGGAAGGTCGCCGAGCGAACGGCCGATCCATTCGCCCCGATTATCGGAAAGAACGACGCCGTCTTTGTTCAGCACGATGATTTTGCCCGGGCCGGGTCCGGGGGAATAGGAACTGCGAATATCCCGCTCGTCAATGCCTAGAATGAGAACGCCTTCAGGTCTCAGTGTGCGGTAATTTTTCAGCACTTTGGTGAGCAGAAGCTTATTCATCTTATCCCCGTGAAAAATCACCTGATCGCTGCCCGGCACTTCAATGCTCCAATGTTCAATGACGGGGTCTTGCAATATGTTACTGTA
>DASVDB010000025.1 GCA_036381315.1 Bacilli bacterium
TCTGGAAGATGTCTCCACCCATTCGGTGATTGACCATAATAAAGAAATTGTCAGCGGCCAGACCTACATTGATTCATTGAAAATCAAGGCGAATTCGGTGGAAACGATTGCCGGAACGTTAAGCGGCGGCAATCAGCAAAAAGTAGTTCTTGGCAAGTGGTTGATAACAAACCCCAAAGTTTTGATATTGGATGAGCCGACTCGGGGCATTGACGTCGGAGCCAAGTTTGAAATTTACACGATCATGAATGAACTTGTGCAAAAGGGTGTGGCCATCATTATGATTTCCTCGGAGCTGCCCGAAATTTTGGGGATGAGCCATCGTATTCTGGTGCTGTCGGAAGGCCGGTTTACCGGTGAATTTTCCCGGCAGGAAGCAACCCAGGAAAAAATCATGATTGCCGCAACAGGAGGGAGAAAATAATGAGTCTGCAAAATGCGCTAGCCGTGAACAAGACAACCAAAAAACGCAAACTCGAATGGTTCAGGATGGATATCCGGGCGTACACGATGATTTTGGCCCTGGTAGGGATTTGGCTCCTGTTTGCCTTGCTCAGTCCCACTTTCCTGACGCCACGGAATCTTTCAAACCTGTTTTTGCAAATGTCCGTCACTTCTATTTTGGCTATCGGCATGGTGCTCATTATCGTAGCCGGTCAAATCGATTTGTCGGTCGGCTCGCTTGTCGGTTTGACGGGCGGAATAGCCGCCATTTTAAACGTGTGGCATGGTCTGGATCCGGTAACGGTTATTTTGATTACACTGGCGTTCGGCGCTTTGATCGGACTTTTTGCCGGTTGGATAGTCGCCTATCTTGCGGTGCCGGCGTTTATCGTCACACTGGGCGGGATGCTGGTGTTTCGGGGAGCGTTAAACGGAATTACAGGCAGTATGACTGTTTCGCCGCTATCCCCGGGTCTTCGGTTTATCGGGCAAGCTTATATTTTGCCGTCGATCGGACTGCTGTTGGGAGTCATTGCGGTGGCGGCTGTTGTCATATTTCAAATAAGACGCAGACTTTCACGAGCCAAATACGGTTTTTCGGTTGAACCCGTATTTTTGACAATCGCCAAAATTGTTTTGTACGCCGCGTTTATTTTGGGCTTCGTATACGTAATGAACCAGTATCGGGGCATTCCGTTCCCGGCTATTCTTGTCATCGTATTGGCCATCATCTTTACCTTCATTGCGCGCAAAACGGTGTTTGGCCGTCATATTTATGCGATCGGGGGCAATCCCGACGCCGCCAAACTGTCCGGAATTCATATCAAGCGCCGGTTGATGATGATTTTTGTGCTGATGGGCACGCTGTGCGCCATTTCCGGTTTGATTTTGACAGCGAGATTAAATGCGGCCACCCAGAGCGCCGGGGAAATGTACGAATTGGACGCGATAGCCGCTTGCGTCATTGGCGGCACCAGCTTGATGGGGGGCGTCGGCACAATCGGCGGCGCGCTGATCGGGGCGCTCGTAATGGCCAGCCTCGATAACGGCATGAGCTTGATGAACCTGGACGCGTTTTGGCAATTGATTGTAAAAGGTTCGATTCTGGTGCTGGCAGTCTGGGTGGACATTTACAGCCGCAGCAAGAAAAAATCGTTATAATGACGCGAAAAATAAGAGCCGCTTGCAATGGGGAAACCGCGTTTAAGCGTTTCCTGTTGCAGCGGCTCATTTCTTTTTCTATTTAATTGGCCATATAATACCTGAGAGAGGATTTGCTGCATGGAATATTAAAGATTATTGCCGAATTTAGAAGGATATTTTTGATTGAATAAAGAACTTATTTGGATGCAAGCACGTTATATAACATGTATATTGAAATTAAGCGCAACTTTTCACTCCCGACGAAGTAAAACATTGTATCACGGGAAGCGGGGGTGAACCTTCGACTTAAGGAGGGTCGCTCATGTTGACCGATTCCCAAATTATTCGCGAAATTAAAGACGGCAATGTTCAACTCTATGCAGAACTTATGGTCCGATATGAGCGAAAAATTCTTGCATTCGTGTATCATATGCTGAAAAATTCCCATTTGGAGGTAATGGCGGAAGACCTTTGCTCCGAAACGTTTTACAAGGCTTTTCGCAGCCTGCAATCGTTTCGCGAGGTCGAAGCCGCATTCTCCACCTGGCTGTATACCATTGCAAGAAATACGGTGCTCAGCGAACTGCGCAAGCAAAAGGCCAACAACGTCTCCCTGGAAGAGAGCGGAATTACTCCGCAGTCCTCATATGAATCTGCTCCGGAACAATCGCTTTTACGATCGGAAAAAGTGGAAAAGGTGAGGGAAGCAATCAAAAATTTGCCGGAAAAACAGCGTTCCGCGCTGATTTTGCGCGAATACGAGCAATTGGATTACCAGGAGATCGCCAATATTCTCGGACAGACTGTCAGCGCCGTTAAATCCTTGTTGTTCAGAGCGAGAGCGAGCGTCAAAATGCAGCTTGAATCTTATATGGCAGAGCCGTTAATCGAAGATGTCAAGGGGATGAATCACAGATGATTTGTCGAGAGATTCAGGAACTGTTCGCCGAATATTGGGATCTTCCTGAAGACGACCCCGTCCGTGCCGCTGTAGACAAGCACGTGGCCGAATGCCGGGCATGTTCCGAAGAATTTCAGATTTGGCAGGAAGCCGCCCAAATGATCAAAAGCGAAATCGTTCCATTGGCCCGGCCGGAACCGGCAAACGTCGCGCAAACCGTGATGAATCGCATTTATGCCGACGAATCGTGGCGCATTCCGATACCGGATCGAACGTACCGCATTTCCTACAGGATGCGGCGTATTTTGACCGCGCTTGTTTCCTTTTTTATGGCGATGTTTATCTTAAGCATTTTCTATGCTATGGTTTCTGGCGCCAATCCGTCGGAAAACGCGGGCGGCCAAAGCCTGGCGGAAATGTTTCCCGTCGACACGATTCAGGACGGACATTCGATTAAAGCCAAATCCGTCATTTTGGACGGCGTGCCGGTGGCAAGCATATCCGCGCCGGCAGTCATCAAGCTGGAACCGCCGGATCGTCCGCATTATTTTCTGGGCTTTTCCATCTTTGGCATGATTTTTACGCTGCTCACGATGAATTGGCTGTCCCGCATACGAAATTAATGGAAGCGCAAGCCAAGCTCCGCCATAGCCGGCGGGGCTTTTTTAACGAATTGGCTGGAGAGGATGGATAAACATGGTAATCGGGTTAATTCGCCACGGCGAAACGGACTGGAATGCGGAAAAACGGATTCAAGGGCAAAAGGATATCGCCCTGAATGAAAATGGGATCCGGCAAGCGAAAGCGTTGGCGGAGTATTTGCGGCAAGATCCGTGGGATGCCATTGTCGCAAGCGATCTGACCAGGGCAATGACAACAGCCGAAACGATTGCCGCAGCCTGCGGCATTTCCCGTGTTTATTCCGATCGGCGGCTCAGGGAACGATACTACGGGGACATAGAAGGAACGACGTTGGCGGAAAGAGAAAAAGTCTGGGGAGAACATTGGCGCGACTTCGACCATCGGATCGAAAGTGATGAAGCGGTGCGGGCGCGGGGAATCGTCGCGATCCGCGATTATACGGAACGGCTTACAGTCGGCCGAATCCTGTTTGTTTCGCACGGCTCGCTGATTCGCCAAGTGTTGGCGGATTTGCTTCCGGAACAGGAGATAGGCGTGATCCATAATACCTCGCTGACGGTGCTGGAACGATCGGACGGGCGCTGGGCGTGCAAAACTTTTAATTGTGTTCAGCACCTCAAAAAATAGATCGAACCTATGAATATTTTTTCCTTCGCCGCCCATAATGGTTAATGCATGCTATCAGGCAAGCTTGCTATTTTTGGGGGTGTGGCGGTTGAATTTGGCCGAGATGTTGAGCTACGCGGATATTCGGCAGTTAAACGCGATTGCCAGACATTATGCGTGTGAATGCAGCGGCCATTCCAAAAACGAGTTAATCCAGTCGATTCTGATGACCATAAACCGCAAAGACGTGTTCGAACAAGTGGTCCGGGAATTAAGTGAGGAAGATTTGCGCTTTGTCAACTCGCTTTTGTTTGACCGCAGGGAAAGTTTCAGCCTGGAAGACTTGTTGGCGCGGGCCAAAGCGGCCGTATACGACAACGAGCGCAAGGAACTGGCGAATCCGCGGGAAACGATCGCGAAATTTAAATATCGCGGCTGGCTGTTCAACGGCTGCTCGCAAAAGACGAAATACTTGCTGCAAGTTCCCCGCGACGTCAAGACAAGGTTTCGCGACACGCTTGCGGATTATTTTGCCTCGCGGCTTTCCTATTCGACTACGCCGCCGTTTTATCGCGACGAAGAAAGTCTGATTGCGGACGATATATTAGTCTTTTTGAAGTTTGTCTACCATCACGAGCCTCCGCTAACAGCCGACGGCGTCATGTATAAACGGATGCTGCAGCAACTGCTGGAACGCTTGACGGTTGCCGATCAGCCGCTCGGAAAAGGAGGGTGGCGCTTCGGTTACGGAAGGCGTTTTCGCGATTATCCCAACCGGTTTTCGCTGATCTACGACTATTGTCATTATCATAGTCTGATTGCGGAAACGGAGCAAAATCTGGTTGTGACGGAAGCCGGAGCGGCGGCGGTTGTGCAAGCGCGCCGCGAAGATATGCGGCAAATTTACCGTTTTTGGCTCCGCTTATATAAAGGGGCCATTCCCAATTTGCCGTCGTTGACGCAGTGGGTGGGGCTTTTGGCCAAACGTTGGGTGCATGCGCCTTCGCTTTCCCGGTTGCTGTGTCCGCTCATCAAGCCGTTTTATTACGATTCGCCGGAAAATATTTTTCAGGAGCGCATCTTGCAAATGCTGTTGCATCTCGGAGTTGTCAGAATCGGCGAAACGGAGGACGGCGCGCAGCTTGTCCAGGTTACGCCGCTTGGAACGGAACTGTTGCGCGGAACTTACGTCGCCGAAGAAGACAAAATCGTCCTGCCGGAATTGCCTGTTGACAGCGGGATGACCACCTGATACAATCTACCCAAATTTTCCCGACAGGATGATGAGCAGATGATCCACGCCTTTTCCGGAAAAGCCCCGCGGATTGATAAGACCGCATATATCGCTGCCGGCGCGCAAATAATCGGCGATGTCAGCATCGGAGAACAGGCCAGTGTATGGTTTAATGCCGTTCTGCGCGGCGATTTGGCGCCAATCATAATCGGAAACAAAACCAATATTCAGGATGGCGGTATCGGGCATGTAAATGCCGGCCAGCCTTTGGTGGTCGCGGAGGAAGTGACGGTGGGCCACGGGGCGGTTATCCACGCGTGCCAAATAGGCAAAGGTACATTGATCGGCATGGGGGCGATTGTACTGAGCGGCGCCATAATTGGCGAATATGCTTTAATAGGAGCGGGATCATTAGTAACAGAACATACGAAAATACCTCCGTATACGCTTGCTTTGGGTTCACCGGCAAAAGTTGTCCGCGAATTGACGGAAAATGATTTGCGCTACATGCGTCAAGCTGCAGAAAATTATGTGCGGAAAGCGCGCGAATTTTGTTCCGGCATCAATGCGGATCAAAAAATGTAAATCCACTCGGTTGGAGAGTGATCCGATGGAAAAAATGGATGCATTGAACTCCGCAACGCTGAGCGTGATAGCCGAAATGATTCTTGACGACGCACTGCGGAAATTTAAAGAGCAGCGCTTGCAAAAGGAAATCGACAGGGCGCTGCAGACTGGGGATAAGACGACTTTTTACAGATTGGCTAAAGAACTTAAAACGCTGCGATAAAAACCGGCAAGCGGCGCACCGCGCGCATTCGCGAGCCGGTTTTTTCGTGGGCGTAATCTGTGTTACACTAGATTACGTTTCGGGAAACCGCTTGGGAAGGAAAAGGGTGAAGGCAATGAAGTTCAGCGCGATGGAAAAAGAAAAATGGCCCGAATTAAAGCCGTTTGTCGATACATGCCTGCTGCCGGTTAGCGGACTTACCGGCTTCGAACCGCCCTGGCAGGCGACGGAACGCCTCAGGAAACTGCAGCAGTTGATCGATGCGGTGGAAATTCCATTCAAAGGCAGGGTGATGATTTATCCGGCACTGCATTATTTGCCGGAAGGAGGAAACACTACCGAATATATTGACCATATCTGCAAAAACCTGAAACAGGAGCAGTTTCGCTTTATCATTGTCGCGGCGGTGGACATCGAACCCGCTACGCTGCCGGCAAGCGCCGATCTGACTTTTCTTTGGGTGAAGGATAAACCGCAAATTTCCCAGGGCGAGATCGGTGACGCCATAAAATCGTTATGGGCAAACGGCCAGGACGCATGAGCGATCGATCAGCTCATTTTGAACAAATTGTGACAATTTCGAAACATTTGCCCGACACCGTTCCATACGGCGCAACCATCATTTGTTCCATTCTTGACGCTCCCCATTACGTAAGCTATTATTATAATGTTCTTGTGCGATACATAAGGTTGCAAAGGGGGTAGAATCGTATGAGCGAAGAATTGAACAAGAATACGCAATCATCACAGGATAAACCTGTTCGCCGCAAAGAAATGTCCCGCAGACAGTTTCTGAATTACACGCTCGGTGGTACGGGAGGCTTCATGTTGGGTTTACCAATCTCTTATATGCTTCGTTTTTCGGTGGATCCGCTGCTGCAGCCTAAAGGTAAGGGCGATTTTGTTAAAGTTGTGGAAGCAAGCCAGATTACAAGCACGCCCAAATCGTTCAAATTTAAAAAGCATCAAGTCGATGGCTGGTATGAAAGTGATCCCGATTTTGAAGCCTGGATCATTAAAGACGACGAAGGGAAAATTTACGCTTTGTCGCCGATATGCAAACATCTTGGCTGTACTGTAAACTGGAATACGGAGCCGGACACGTCTCCCAATCAGTTTGTCTGCCCGTGTCATGGCGCTCACTATACAAAAGACGGGAAAAACCTGGTCGTCGCGCCTGCGCCGTTGGACGAGTATCAAGTGAAAATCGATAACGGATACGTATATTTGGGACCGGTCATTCCTAATTCCAGGGTATAGGCAAGGAGGTTAGCCGAACACATGTTTAAGTCAATATACAACTGGATTGACGAGCGGCTTGACATTACGCCGATGTGGCGTGACGTTGCCGATCATGAAGTGCCGGAACACGTCAATCCCGCGCATCACTTTTCCGCGTTTGTTTACTGCTTCGGCGGTTTAACGTTCTTTATCACGATGATCCAGATTCTTTCGGGAATGTTTTTGACGATGTATTACGCTCCCGATATTATTAACGCTTATGCCAGTGTTGACTATTTGCAGCATAAAGTGGCCTTCGGCGATATTGTGCGCGGCATGCACCACTGGGGGGCAAGCCTTGTCATCGTCATGATGTTTCTGCATACGCTGCGGGTATTTTTCACCGGCGCGTACAAACATCCGCGCGAAATGAACTGGGTAGTCGGGATGTCCATGTTTTTTGTCATGTTGGGCCTTGGCTTTACCGGCTACTTGCTTCCCTGGGACAACAAGGCGTATTTCGCGACGAATGTCGGCATTCAAATTGCCTCTTCCGTTCCCTGGATTGGCGGGTACATTAAAGAATTCCTGCAAGGCGGCGATATAGTCGGCGCCACGACGTTAACCCGTTTCTTCGCTTTGCATGTATTTTTCTTGCCGGGGCTGTTGTTGATGCTGCTTGGCGGGCATTTTTACATGATCCGCAAGCAAGGCATCGCCGGTCCGCTATAATCTGTCTTGTCGAGAGGAGGGTCATGTTGTGGCACTTAGAGATATGCATTCGCATCATGGAAATGAAAAAGTTGTCTATGTTGGAGATTCCCGCATCGTAAAAAACAGAATGCCGAACATACCGCCGGATTATACGGAATATCCCGGTAAAACAGAGCCGCTCGTCCCCAACTTTTTGTTGAAGGAATGGATGATCGGCGCTACCGTGATGATCGGGTTTATGGTGTTGATCATGACGGAGCCCGCTCCGCTCGGTTATCCCGCCGATCCGACCAATACGGCTTTTATTCCGATGCCGGACTGGTATTTTCTGTTTTTGTACCAATTGCTGAAATATCCTTACATGTCCGAGCATTTCAAAATTTTCGGCACGTTGATCGTTCCGGCCGTCGCTTTCGGCGCATTGTTCCTGGCGCCGTTTCTGGACAGAGGCCCGCATCGCCAATGGTTTAAGCGCCCGTTGGCCTCGACCTTTATGCTCGTTTCGATTGCCGCGGTCGTTTATTTGACGCAGGCCGCATGGGCGCACTATCAGGAAGAACTGAAAGCAAACGGTCAGATTCCGGAGCATATCCAACGCGAAATCGATTTGAAGGCAGGCAAGCCGATGCCCAAACCGGGACAAAAGGTCGAATTGCCGGCAATTGTAGACCCGAACAACAAAGCCGCTGATATTTACAAAAAAGCGACTTGCGTTTCTTGCCATGGTACGGATTTGAAAGGCAGCCCGCCGGCTGTTCCGGCGCTTTTGGGCGTAGGGGACAGTTTGAGCAAGGATGAGATCATCAAAATCATGAAGGACGGCAGAGGACAAATGCCGCCGGGCATGTGGGATGCAAGCAAAGCCCAGGGCGGATTGACCGACGACGATATGAATGCGTTGGCGGATTGGTTGTCCAAGCAAAAGAAAGCCGAATAAACACGAACCTTTTTGCAACCCGGTCTGTCGAGAGGCCGGGTTGTATTGGGTTATATGAGGTAGACAATGGTGAGAGGCATGATTGCTTTTTATTTGGGACGCCCCTTTTTAACTTCCGCTGTCCCGCTTTGGTTTCTGTTCTGGACAAATTTGCTCGGAACCGTGTACGGTTATGTATGGTATTGGGAGCAGTTGAAGTTTACGGCTGAAACCCAACCGCTTTGGCTGCTGCCGTTTGTACCCGACAGTCCTACCGCCAGTTTGTTTTTTACCGTGTCCATCGCTTTCTTGCTTGCTAAGCGCGGTCGGCCATCCGGGGCAAGATCGTCTGTATGTCTGGCGGTGATGGGGGTAATCGCAGCCCTTGCGGTCGTGACCTCGGTCAAGTATGGAGTTTGGGCCGTTGCGATGATAGTTGCGGGGGCTGTACAGGGCGAGCCGCTTGTGTGGGAACATTGGATGCTGATGGGATCGCATTTGGCTATGGCGGTGGAAGCGCTGCTGTATGCGCGCTTCTTTCCGATACGCTGGGGGCATGTTTTGGCTGCGGCCGTATGGACGCTGGCAAATGACACATTCGATTATACGTTGGGCATTTACCCCTGGCTTCCTGATGAGCTGCATGATGATCTGCCGCAAATTTGCGCGTTTACGGTACTCTTGAGCGTTGTTGCAATCGGATGTGCCGCTCTCGCGACGGCCAAACGCCGGGACAGGGAAAGCTTGCGGCTCAGTTAGCCGCGAGAAGTTTTGCGGCGCAAGAGGTCTAAACAGGGACATCCTCCCATAAGATGATGGTGGGGGGATGTCCTACATGTTTCGGGCTACTGACAGGAATGTTTTTTTCGTAAAGATACTCATACTGGGCGCGTTTCTGCTATTGTTGTTGCCCGTATCGCCGGCAGATGCCAAACCGTCTGCACAAAGCGCGCTGCTTGCCCGATTGGAGACAGCCGCGGAAAATGCGCTCGACGCGGCCAAAGCGGGCTCATATCCGGAAGCTTTACAGCAGTTGGACGCTTATGGAGAACTTTTAACGAAAATCCAATTCACGGGGCTGACCGATGCGGAAGGGCTAAAAACGCTCACCGCCGCCTGGTGGGACGCCAAAAAAATATTTACGGCCGCGCGGATTTCGCGGCAGGAAAGCCTGGCCGCGGCGGGTAGGCTTCGGTTGGCCACCGATGCGTTGACGCATCGAAAGCGCCCCATGTGGTTTGGGTTTGCCAATTCGTTCGCCGGCAATTTGCAGGAAATGGAGCAAGCTGCCAAAAATAGCAATGCCGCCGCTTATAAAACGAACTTTGCCGCTTTGCGGGCGCGATTTTCCGCGATTCGCCCGGCCGCGATCATTTCCGGTTATAAGCTGCCGGTCTATCAAATCGATTCCATCCTTGTTTTTGTGGATAGTGAATTGAATAGGTCAAATCCGGATATGCGCAAACTGTCCGAGATGAACGACCGCTTGCGGGAAACATTCGCCGCGCTGTTTGCCGGCGAAGACCGCCAGGCGTTCCTGCACGCCGCGCAAGCGCGGCATCCGCTTGCGTGGACGCTCGCAATCGGCGTGTTGATCGTTTCCGTGCTTGCTTTTGTCGGATGGAAAAAATTCAAGTACGGTCGGCCCTATACAACTATTCGCTTTTAAACCCTTCGCCCAGCACATCGTGAACATCGCTGATAATCATAAACGCTTTCGGGTCCATACGCCTGACAAGACTGCGCAGCCGGCGCGTTTCATGGCGATAAACGACACAGTAGATGACTTCTTTCGCTTTTTGCGAATAGGCTCCTTTTGCCGGGAACAAAGTGACGCCGCGATCCATCTCTTTGGTTATGGCGGCGGCTAACGGTTCGGCGTAATCGGTCACGATCGTAAATGATTTGGCGGCGTACGCCCCCTCCTGGATAAAGTCGATGATGCGCGAGGCGATAAATACGGAGATCAGCGTATACAGCACTTTTTCCCGCGGAATGTAAAACAGCGATAGGGAAATCACGGTGGCGTCGAACGCCAGAATGACCTGGCCCATACTTTTCCCCGTCAATTTATTGCCGATCCGCGCGATAATATCCGCGCCTCCGGTTGTTCCTCCAAAAC
>DASVDB010000026.1 GCA_036381315.1 Bacilli bacterium
GACATTAAAGCTTGCGGCCAACTCGCCGATTTCATCTTTGCTGGTGACGGCAACTTCTTCGCTTAAATAACCGTCGCTCACTCGTTTCGCGGAATGAACCAATTGTTCGATAGGTCTGGTTATCCTGCGAATGACCAAAAACAACAACACGAAAGTCAAGACAAGCGAAATGATCATGACAACCGCCGCTGTCCGGACAATCGGCATGGACGCCTGGGCGAATTCTTTTGTCTGCAGCACGCCAATAATTTTCCAGCCGGTAATGTTATTGGTTTCATAAAACGCCCGCAGTGTTTGCCCTTCCTGCGATTGATAGGTTATAACGCCGTTTCTGTTTTTCTGAATGGTTGTGAATTGGCTTCCCTTTATTTGATCTCCCAATTCGAGAAACGGATGCGCCAATATGGTGTTGGTTTTATCCACAATAAAAGCGTAGCCGTTTGCCCCGAACTTCAATGTCTTGACGATCTCATTCACTTTTCCAAGACCCAGTTCGATCCCAATAGCGCCCTTCCCATCGGGCAAGGAAATGCCAATGTTCACGGAAACATCGCCGGATGCGGCGCGGTGCGGTTCAGACACCATCAGGACTCTTTTCGATTCCAGCAATTTTTGGTACCATTCCTCGCTCCGCGGATCAAAATTTTGCAATTCCTCATTCGGAGCTTTCATCCAGGCGCCATGCTCATTTCCCAAAGTCAGGCTGGAAATTTCCGGATGCAGCCGGATAAAACTTTCGATCAATTGGCGCACTTCTTTGTCTTTTCGGTCGATCTGTTCACTGGAAATTTGATCGGAAAGCGCTTGTACGTTCGCCATTTCGAGCTGAATAATTTGGTCGATCGTCTGATTAAGCATCATTACATTCGATGCGGCCGTTTTTTCCATCTTCTGCTGAAGTTGCATTTTGGCGCTTTGATACGAAACGAACGCCAAAATCAGACAAGGTATAAACAGGGAAACAAAAAATATAAGCATCAGGCGATTTCGCAAGGTATTTCTTTTCAAAGATCATCGATCTCCTTTTTGCCAATAGCTACAACCCCAAGTAGGCTGTCTTGACAAGCTCATCGTTCAAAAGCGCCTGGCCCGTTCCGCTTGCCACCACCTTTCCGTGCTCCAAAACAAATGCGCTGTCGGCTATCTGCAGCGTTTGGGATACGTTTTGCTCCACGATCAATACCGTTGTATTCGCGCTGATTTCTTTAATGATGCGAAACATTTCCTCAACGATGATCGGCGCCAGACCCAAAGAGGGTTCATCCAAAATCAGCAATTTGGGATTGGACATCAACCCTCTGGCAATTGCCACCATCTGTTGCTCACCGCCGGATAATGTGCCCGCGAGCTGATTCTCCCGTTCTTGCAAACGCGGAAACATCTTCATGACATGCTCCAAATTGGCTTTGCTGCGGTTGCGGACACGCCGGATATGGGCTCCCAGGAGCAGGTTTTCTTTCACTGTCATGCGCGGGAATAGTCCCCGCCCTTCCGGCACATGGCTGATTCCCAACTCGACAATTCGATGCGCTTTCGCCTTGTGAATCGGTTCTCCGTTTAGATAAATGACGCCCTTTCGCGCCTTCAACAAGCCGGAAATCGTGCGCAGCGTCGTCGTTTTCCCGGCGCCATTGGCGCCGATCAGCGCGCATACTTCGCCTTCTTTCACTTCCATCGTCACGCCAAAAAGCGCCTGGCTTTCCCCATAAGCAACTTCAAGATCCTCAATTTTCAGCATGCGATGCGGCCCCCTTGCCTAAATATGCCTCGATCACAACCGGATTGGTTACAATCTCGCCAGGTTTTCCTTCGGCGATTTTCTCCCCCTGGTTGATCACAATGACGCGGTCCGAAACCGACATGACCACACGCATCACATGCTCGATGCCTCCGAGCGTTGAGATGCCGGCTTCGTTCAAATCCTTGAACAATCTGATCGTTTCATCAGCTTCCGTCGGCGTCAGTCCGGCTACCACTTCGTCCAGCAGCAAAAGCTTGGGACGTATGGCCAACGAGCGGGCGATTTCCAGCCTTTTTTTCCCGGCGAGCGTCAATTCCCTGGCCAGATGGTCTTTTCGGCTCAACAAATTGGTTTTCTCCAATATTTGCATGGCTTGTTCGATTGCTTCTTTTTTCGAATTGGTATGGGCAAACGCCCCCAGCATCACATTTTCCAGCACCGTCATATTCAGCAGCGGCTTTACAATCTGGAATGTTCTTCCGATTCCAAGTTTGGCTATCTGGTAGGGCGCCAAGCCGCGGATCGACTTGCCCATAAAGCGGATGTCGCCTTTATCCGGTTTAATGAAACCCGTGATCAGATTGAACAAAGTCGTTTTTCCGGCGCCGTTCGGTCCGATCACAAACACGGTTTCCCCTTGCTTGATCGAAAAGCTCATATTTTGCGTTACGTGCAAGCCGCCGAACCACTTGTTCACATCGTTCAATTCAAGAATGTTCATGTTGTCCTCCATTTTCTTATCCATCTGTTCAATACTCCAACGATACCGTCAGGCGCAAAACGGACAACAAGCACGATCAAAAGGCCGTACAGGAAAAACGCAAACGCGTTCGAATCGGATAACAGCGGGATGTTCATACTTCCCAGGTAAACTTTCAGAAAATCGGAAGACAACTGCAGCAAAACAGCTCCGACAAGCGGCCCCCATAACGTGCCTACTCCTCCCAATATGACGAGGAAGACGATTTCGTTGGAAAGATCGATCCCGAAGACGGTTACCGGTTCGATCATGCCGAGCATGCTGGCGTAAAATGCGCCGCCTATACCCGTCAGGCTCGCCGATATAAAAAGAGCAACGTTTTTATACCAGGTTGTATTGATCGTTACCACCTGCGCGGTATTTTCATCTTCGCGGATCGCCATCAAATAATAGCCGAGCTTTGATTCCGCCACACTGCGCATGACCAGAAAACTGACAATAAAGAAGGCCAGCATCAAATAATAGTAATATTGCGGTTGCGGCATAATCGAATGCACCAACAAGCCCGCGGAACCGCGCGTAAAATCTTTCAGTTGGTCGGTAGCCAAAATTTGCAAAATTTGCGCAAACGCAATTGTGCCCAGCGCAAAGTAGGGACCGCGCAAACGAAACGTAATCCAGCCGATCGGTATCGCCAAAACGGCGGGAATGATCCAGGCCAGGATGATTGCGGGAATGATCCCTAACGAATCAACCGAAAGCGCATAGGCATAAGCGCCCAAACCGAAATAAGCCGCATGGCCGAGAGACAATTGCCCCGTGTAGCCGCCCAGAATATTCCAGGCGCACCCCAGGCCCGCATATAAAAATATCAACAGGATAATCTCCTGATAAAAGTAATTGTGCATGAAAAAAGGCAATGAAAAGAAGAAAACGATGAAAACCGCAAGCCCTGTTTGCTTTTTGAAATCGATCGGAAAACCGGATTGTTTTTTTATCTGCATGTTCATCAACTCCTCGACCTCCCCAGTAAACCGGATGGTTTCAAAAGCAAAATCAGCAAAAATACGACATACGTAATCAAATCGCCGTAACTGCCTCCCAGGTAATAAGCGCTTAACGCCTGAACGACGCCGATGATAAATCCGCCCAGCGCCGCGCCTTCAATACTGCCCATTCCGCCAAGCACGACAACAACAAACGCGAGGAGCGTAAATCCTCCGCCCACTGTGGGGCTAACGCGGTAAACCGGCAGCAGAAGCGTACCGGCAACCCCTGCCAAAGCAATCCCAATCGCAAATACAAAGCTTGACACTTTCTCGACGTGAATGCCCATCAGAAAGCTGGATGTCCGGTTTTGCGAAATGGCCCGCATTGCCCTGCCGGTCTCCGTCCGCATAATAAAGTAAAAAATAAGAATAGTAATGACGATCGCGATGATAAACGAAATCAGGTATGGAATGTTCAACTGAATATTGGCGAATTTAACGGATTTGTTGGCATAATCCAGATTCAGCGTCAATTGGTCGCTTGTATATTTCATTTGCGCCAGATTGGTGAGCACCATGCTGATGCCGGCTGTCATTAAAATCTGATTCATATCCGAGGACAGCATGATTTTGGCAATCAGCCCTTTAAACGCCGCATACCCAAGCGCGAATGTGACCAAAAAAGAGGCCGGTATCGTCACGTAGGGGTCGACATGAAAGGCGCTGCATATGGAATAGGTAACATACATGCCGATCATCATAAATTCGCCGTGGGCAAAATTGATGATGCGCATGGTGCCGAAAATGATTGCCATTCCCATACCAACTAACGCATAAAGAGAGCCAATAAGCAGGCCGTTGCTAATCGTTTGTAGAAACATGGCGCTTCTCCTCAAAGGTTGGTATTGATTTGCAAAAAAAGAGCGGGCGCATTTCACAGCGCCCGCTTTTGTCATCTCTTCTCCCAGGGCGGAGTAGGAAGCTTCGCTTCTGCCGAGGCCGCTTCTTTCGGATATACAGTTTCGAACTTGCCGTTCTGAACCTGGGTGATAATAACCGGATGGTTATTTTGTCCTTTTTCGTCGAACTTGATCGGTCCGAACGCCGTATCCATCTGCAACTTGGAAAGCGAATCACGTATTTTGTCTTTGTTGTATTCTCCCGCTTGTTCCAGGGCGGCCTTGGCTACGTACAGTGCGGCATAAGCCTCCATGTAATGGTATGACGGGTGCTCGTTATACAGTTTGAAGATCTTTTCATCGAATTCCTTGGAGCCGTTCCAAGTGGCGCTGGGATCCCATTGCCCCGCCGCCAGCGTGTATTCCGCCTCCATCCCGGTGTCTTTCGTAAAGGTTGCGACGCTAAAGCCGGTACCGGCGGCCGTAAAATAATTCGCGTTCAGATCGATCTCATGCGCTTGCTTCATGAGAGCGGTAGCGTCAAGCGAGTAGGAAGCAAAGTAGAGAATATCCGGATTTTTCGCTTTGACCCGCTGCAGCATCGGCTTGTAATCCACATTCTTGACCGAATACGATTCTTCATCAATCAATTTGATGCCGCTGTCTTTCAGCGCCAATTTCATGGATTCCGCCGAACTTGTACCGAAGTTTCCATCTTCGTATATAATCGCCATTGTCTTGGCATCCGGCCTGTCCTTCAGGAAATTGACCACTGCCGTCGCATAGGAATCGGACGTTGCGCATATGCGAAACACGTATTTGGAACCTGTTTCCGTGATATTTGCCGCGACAGCTGTCGGAACGATCAGCGGAGTTTTATACTCCGTCGCCTTTTTCACAACGGCCAAGGTCGATCCGGAGCTGTATGCGCCCAGCAAGAGCTGCACTTTGTCTTGCGTGACCAATTGGTCGACATCTTTTGCCGCTTCCTCGGGGCTGCTCTTGTCATCGAGTATTTTCAACTCGATTTTTTTACCCAAAACTCCGCCCGCCTGGTTGATCTCATCAAGAGCCAGGTTATATCCTCTTTCATGATCCTTGCCAAACTCGGCGCCGGAGCCTGTAAGCGATGTGATGATGCCAAGCTTAATCGTTCCGTCTCCGGAGTCCGCTTTTGTCGCGTCATCCTTGCTTTGCGAGGCGGAAGAGCCGCATCCCGACAACGCTGTAACAAAAACTACAGAAAGCACGATTGCCAGTGTCCCCCATTTTTTTCGCAAACCTGTAACCTCCTATAAAGTTTTTTTCGACTTTATGTTAGCGCTTACAAAAATAGTAGTAAATAATTTGGTTTTATTGGACTTTTTGTTCTTTTTGTTCACGGCTTTCCGGCCAGAATCAATCCGGCCGGACATAACAATATCGGTTGGTGGGGCGACCGATCCCATGGTAATCGATTTCCAGGCGAACTTGTCCCGTTTGCGCCAAATACTCCAAATAGCGCCTCGCCGTTACGCGCGCCAATCCGCTTAATTCCGCCACCTCTTCGGCGGATAACGGCTTTTGTTCGTTCACAAGGGTAAGCATAATTTGTTGTAACGTGGCTTTGTGCAATCCTTTCGGCATATGCTCCGACTGCTCGTCCTTAAGTTTGCGTTGCTCCGATATCCGCAAAACATGGTCCAGGTCCGACTGCGACAGGCAATCGTCTTTTTGCAGCTTCTTGCGAAGCGTGCGGTAATTCTCCAATGAACGTTTAACCCGCTCAAACTGAAAAGGCTTAATAATGTAATCCATCACGCCTTGCTGCAGCATTTGTTTAATGATGGACGCGTCGCTGGCTGCCGTTATTCCGATAATATCCACGTCATACTGCTCCTTGCGAATCAAGCGCAACGTTTCCAATCCGTCTTTCTGCGGCATATAAATATCCATCAAAATCAAGTGGGGATTAAGCTTCTTGAGCAAGGAAATTCCCGCAACGCCATTGCCGGCCATCCCGACGACACGAAAGCCCTCGACCCGTTCGACAAACTGCTTGTTGACTTCCCGAACCATCGGATCGTCTTCGATGATTAAAATCCGAATCTCGTTATTCACGAAAAAATCCCCCTTTAGATGCGCATGGGAAGCGTGATGATGATGGTTGTGCCCCTACCCGGCGCCGAATCGATCTGAATGCTCCCTTTTCCCTTGTCGACGATACTTTTGACCAGATGAAGGCCAAGGCCGCCCACGTTTCCTTTTTTGGTCGTGAACCCTTTTTCGAAAATACGTTCTTTCAGCTCGGGCGATATGCCGCACCCGTTATCTTCCACCATGATCGAACATACTTCTTCGTCCTGCTCGAAACTGACAAACAGCCTTTTTTCCCCCTCCTGATCCCGCATGGCGTCAAAGGCGTTTTCAATCAAATTGCCGGTCAAAACGACAAAATCATGATGATCCAGATAGGAGGGAAAGCTGTGCAGCTTGCTCCGCCGATCAATCTGGACATCGATTCCCAACTCCTTTCCCCTGCTGATCTTCCCCAGCAATAACCCGGATAAATTCGCATCATGAATGTGGCTTGCCAGCCATTCCGTCAACTCCCCTTGCTGTTCGACCAGATGAAATACGTATTCAAGCGCCTTCTCCTTCATATCCAATTGAATCAACCCGCCGATTGTGTGCAGTTTGTTGATGTGCTCATGATTTTGCACCCGCAACGCATTGACGAATTCCCGTACTCCCGTCAATTCTTCCGCCATTTGCTTGACTTCCGTGCGATCCTGAAAAATCGCGATCGCTCCCACCGTCGCCCCGTTTACTTGAATCGGGATGCGGCTGCTCATAAATTGTTTGGCGCCAATCTGAATTTCCTGATTAAGCAAAGGCTGCTCGAGTTGCAAGATTTCGGGCAACCTGGATTCCGGCACAATCTCGCTCAATTTGCGGCCAATGACGTCTCCGGAAATGTTTAGCATCTGCATGGCTCTCTTGTTAAATATCGTAATACGCTCCATTCCGTCGATGACGATGACGCCTTCATGCATCGCCTGAAACGCCGCCGTGCGCTCGGTCAACATTCTGGCGATCTCATGCGGTTCAAGTTCGAACATCTGTCTTTTGATCTGATTGCCCAACAGCCATGATCCCCAAATGCCAAAAAGCAACGACAGCGAAAATGTGACATACAACTGGCTGCGGGCGGCAACGATATTTTCCCAAATGGTCGGGAGCAATTGGCCGACCAAAACGACGCCAATTTGTTCATGCATGTCGTTCATAATCGGCACAAACGCCCGCAAACTCGTTCCCAGCTCGCCCTTTGCTTTGGAAATATACGTATGCTCCGTAAAGGAGGAGCCTTCATCCAGACTTTTTGACGGCGTACCGATCAGCTCGTTGTTCGGATGGGACCAGCGTACGCCTTCCATATCCATGACAACGATATAATCCGCGTTATTCACAATCCGTATCCGTTCAACAGTCGATTGGATGAGCAGCTTGTTGCTGGGATTCGTCCCCCCAATGTTTTCGATGATCTCGGGCATTTGTGCCACAGTGCGCGCCGTCGTGAGCAAGCGCTGGCCCAGTTCATGTTCATGCAGTTGAATCAATCGGCCCAACAAAATTGTTCCGCCGACTGTCAGCGCAAAAAAAACGATGCAAAAAGAAAGAATGGCGATTTTCCATTTGATTTTCAATTTGCCCACTGCCGCATATCCCCCTGAAATCCCTTTTTGCTTCGCTGTTTGTTCGCCTGCCCGCGTGCTTGTCAGCGCTTTCATAGTTATTTATAATATAACAAATGATCGACATGGAAAGGAACCAAAATCATGAGAATTAGCCGGGGGACCTGGTTACTGCTTGTATTCGGCATCATCACAGCGTTCAGCGTCGGCTTTTGGTCTTTAATCAACCCGGAACCTACAGTCTACGATGATGAACAGCATCATCTGCATCAGGAAACCATTATCAAATTCAATTTGACTGACGCCGAAAATTCTCCGCGCGGACTTGCGGCAAAATATTTTGCCGATTTGGTGGAGACTTATACGAACGGCCAGATAAGGGTGGATTTGTTTCCCAACGCCGTTCTCTACGATGAACCCTCGGAAATCGAAGCGCTTCAGAACGGCAACGTGCAAATGATCGCGCCAAGCTTTTCCTATCTTGCGGAAATATCGCCGAAATGGGCCGTGATGGATCTGCCGTTTGCATTCCCCAATGACGAAGCGGTGCAAGCCGCTTTGCACGGCGAAATCGGCAAACGGTTATTGCAAGAGCTCGATAAAAACGAAATGGTCGGAATGGATTTCTGGCGAGGCGGCTTTAAGCAAATCATCAGCAGCAAAGGCCCTTTGCTGCATCCGTCCGATTTCCACGGCCTTGTCTTCGCCGCGCCGCCAAGCCGGGTGATTGAAAGCCAGTTTGACGAATTAAACGCCAAATCGGTGATTATCCCGTTTAGCCAAGTATACCACAGTTCGGAGACCGGTCAGATCAACGGCGAAGAAGCGACCATTGCCAATATTTACAGGGCAAATCTTTATCAAATCCAGAAATATATTACACTTAGCGGCCACGGGTATTTGGGCTATTGTGTTATCATGAACAAGAAATTTTGGAACAATCTTCCCGCCGCGAGACAAGCGGAAATTAAACGGGCGATGGATGAGGCGACCGCATGGGCAAACCGGTATGAAATTCAATTTAATTCGGAAAAGCTGGAAGAATTGCAAAAAGTGTCCAGTCTGCACATTACGCAGCTTTCGCCCTCCCAACATAACGAGTGGGTCGCCGCCACTTTGCCCGTATATGAGAAATCAATTCCCGTCATCGGCAAAGAATTAATCCAGGACATAAAAGAAATCCGGCAAAAATACGAACAATTCACTTTGGACCCAAACCTGTAACACCGCATAGAACTTCGCCCGAAGGCATACCCTATTTCAAGCGTGGGTGGAAAACATGCGGGCGGAGGTGATGAACAGATGGCGAGAATAGCTGTGGAACAGTCGCTTGGCGAGATAACGCAGGCGCTGGTCAATCAGGGGCATGAGGTTGTCGCTTTAAACGCCGGCAATGCGAGCAATTGCCAATGCTGCGTAATTTCCGGCCTGGATCAAAACATGATGGGCATCTCCGATACGATCACGCAGGCGCCCGTAATTAACGCGCGCGGCATGAGCGCCGAGGAAGTTGCAAGACAAGTGAGCGAGCGCATCGGCAAAACATAATGCGGCAGGGTATCCGTTAAACAGGCCTGATTTTCAACATGGCGGAAACGGATACCCTCCGCTTACTTTTTGTTTAAAATTTTTGCGTACATTTTATCCAAAAGCCGCGGGAACAACTGGTACAATTTAACTCCCAGGGCCGCCGCAAACGGAATATCGCTTTCCGCTTTGCCTTTGCGCAGCACCTTGACGATTTCGTCCGCGACCCGTTCGGGCCGCAGCATAAAAAATCCGACATTTTTTTTGTATTGTCCGCCTGGATCGGCGATATCGAAAAAAGGAGTATCCACGGGACCGGGGTTTACCGCGGATATGCGCACGCCGGTGCCGATTAGCTCCTGCCGCAGGCAATGGGTCAACCCGAGAACCGCATGCTTCGTAGCCGAATACGCCGAGCCTTTCGCCGAGCCGATCTTGCCGGCCATAGACGCGACATTCACGATGTGCCCTTTTCCGGATTGCAGCATGTAGGGGAGAACGCTCTTGATCCCGTGCACAAC
>DASVDB010000027.1 GCA_036381315.1 Bacilli bacterium
GCGGTTAAAGGAACGAATGACGCGAATCCCCGTCAAGTTTTCCCGCATGACCAAATTCAGCTTGTCAAGCTTGATCTGCATCGCTTTGAACAACGGAATGCCTTTGCTGAACAAAAAACTGATGACGCCCGCCATTACCGGAATGATGACCACGAGAACAAGCGACAGCTTGGCATCCTTCGACACCGCCATGATAATTCCGCCGATGCACATCATCGGCGCCATGACCATCATCCGCATCATCACGATCAGCACTTGCTGAACCTGCATGACGTCGTTCGTTGTCCTGGTAATCAATGAAGCCGTGCCGAACTTGTCAAACTCCTGCATCGCGAAGCTTTCCACATGGGAAAAAATTTTGCCGCGCAAATGTTTGCCAAATCCGGTCGCCGCGATGGATGAGTAGTAGCTGACGAAAACCGAGACTACCGCTCCGCCGGCTGCTACGAGCAGCATTAATCCGCCGATTCGCCAAATATACGGAATATCCTGATTCACAATCCCTTTATCGACGATATCAGCCATTAGGGTCGGCAAATACAACATGGACAATGTTTGTAAAAAAACCAATATCAGCACCCACGCGACCGCCATCCGGTACGGCTGCAAAAACCTGAGCAATTTGATCATGGTTTCCCCTCGCTTTCGCCACGGTTTACTTGATCCCAACCTTTGTGTTCTTCTTGAAAATAATCAAATACCTCGTTCAACAGTTCAACGAGTTGCTCGCTGCGCTCTTTGCCCAGATGCGCAACCAGCCCGCCGAATAAGGCGATAAAATGCGCGCTTGCCTCTTGCACGACCGCCATTCCCGCACTCGTAAGCGTGACGCGAATAGCGCGGCGATCCGCGGGGTCCATTTTGCGTTCAACCAAACCGTCTTTCTCCAGCTCGTTGACCAATTGCGTAACGGTTGGCGAAGTGACGTGCAAAAAATTGCTGATATCGTGCACTTTCATTCCGGGCATATCGGACGACGCACATCTGTACAAACATCGCATGACCATAATTTCGCTCGGTTTGCGCCCGGCATTTGCCCACTGATGCCAATTTACTTTCCTGAACTGCATGAACGCGTGCATCATTTTCTGCGCTGCTTCACGGTCTACCTGTCTCACCGGTTCGCCCTCCATTTGATAGAATAGCTAATAATTAGCCAACCTATTTATTAGGCAACCTAATTATATATTCCAAAAAAACCGCCGTCAAGCATGCGTTTTTTCCCGCAAAATAGCCGCAGATACGACAGCGCGAGCAAATGCAACCGTACGCGTCGCCAACAAATCACGGCAATTAAAAAATCGGCAGCACGTGGAAAAAAACGTTGGGCGAGGCAATCCGGTAATAGTAGCTGCACCAGCCCGTGCCTTTGTTGTTGAAGCGATTTTGGCTGCTGAAAATCAGCCGTTCCTGCTCCAGTTCCTCGATTCGCGCGATCCTGCCTTCCGCGAAGTCGAGCAAGCGGGCCGCCGCGCTTTCCAGCCTGGCGACCACGCCGCCGTAGCGGATATCAAGCACCTCCCAGCCGAACGGTTTGAACATGCGAAACCATTGCCGCCGATGGGCTAAGCGCAATTGCTCCACTTCAGCGGAAAGCCTGGGCAGCAGCTCCAGCGCGATCTGCTTAAGCAGCGGCAAATCTTTCCCGTCGTATGCCCGTTTGATTTCGATGCCCAGTTCGCTTTTCTGTTTCAACAAGCCGCATAACCGTTCCGGCACTTCAAACAAATAGTCCAGCGCCGCATCCGGATTGCGCTTGGACTTGATCGCCTGCTCCAGCTTGGCATAATGGCCGGACAATCCCAGCCCTTCGATCTGCCTGTCGAACAAGCCCAGCAACACATCCTGCCACAGCAAAAATTTTGCCGGATTGCTTTGTTCCGTATTGTCGGGAACGCTTCCCGGCGTTTCGTCAAGATATTTGAGCGTGACGAACGCTTCGGCGTCGATTCCGGTACAGAATTTTGCCCGTTCGTACAGTTTTGCCTGATTTACCTCATCGGCGTAAGCATGTTCGGCGTAAAGCTGCAGTCCCAGCAGTGCGTTGAAAGGGTTGTTTTCCATCCCGTCATCGCCCCATAACGTGCAATACACTTCCTTAACGCCTTCTTGCTTGCACGCTTTGAGCGCGGCATCGGATGTTTTCAGCGACCAGCCGTAATTCGGCGTGAAACAGTTCCAAATCCAGATACCTCCCGCAAATGCCGGCGTGCCTCCCAGCTTGCGATGCTTGTTGATTAACGCGACGTAGTCCTCCACCTTGGTATGAAAATAATCCCAATATACCATCAGCACATCGCTCGGAATGGCGTTTGCCATTTCGTCCGGAATTTCCACATCGGCGCCGTAATAATCTTCGCCCGAGGCGGAGGCGAGTTTCAGAAACATATCGCTCCACATCATCGGCTTTAACCCGTTTTTGCGCACGATGTCCAGCACTTTGCGCAGGTGGTCGGTCATAATCGCAAAACGGCTTTTGTACCCGTACCGATCCAAAAAGCGCCCGCGTCCAAGCTCCTCCGCCTCATCCATGCCAATGTGGATTTTGTCGCTGCGAAACGGCGCTGTGGCCGCTGCAATCATCTTTTCCACCAGTTCGTAAGTCGGTTCATAATCGACCAGCAAAACGCCCCGTGTGTCGCGGTAATGAACCGCGCTGTCCCATTTCAGGAATTCTTCCAAATGCGCCAGCGTCTGAATGCTCGGGAATGCTTCAATTCCGAACTGATCGGCATAGCCGTCGATTTCTTGCAATTCCGCGTGCGAATATCTGCCCCGCATATAACCAAAATAGGGCTCGCCATCAATTTCATATGTATCTTCCATATACAGCATGACCGAATTGAAGCCCATGAGCGCCATTTTGCGCAGCAGGAATTTGAAGCTGTCCACGGTTAAAACCCCATTCCGCGACAAATCAAACATGGGCCCGATCGTATCGATCCGCTGCCGTTCCCTTATAAAGAATGGATTGCCTGTTGCGGCGTGCTGAATGAATAGCCCCAACCCGCGGAAAAATTGATGTTTGGCCGCATAGCGGATGTTTCCCCGTCCGTTTTCCAACGACACTTCCAACTGGCCCGGCGCCCATTCAACCGCAACCGGCATGCCATCCTGCATAACCGTAAAGCCCAACTCATTCTCCAACTCCCGGATCCCCGGAAGCAGACGCTCGACATCTCCCACAAAATTCAGATTCATACACCCAGCCTCCCTTGTTCGCCTGCTCTATTGCTTGCAAGCCAGTTCCCGCGCGATCCGCTCTTTCTGCTCTTCGCTCAGCAGTTGTTCCGCCATGGGGAAGATCGCATGCTCCTCTTTGTAAAAATGCTGCCGCATCACTTCATCCGCCTGCCGCAGCGCATCACACATGCCCGACAATCCGTCATGCAGCGAGGCGGCGGAAAGCTCCCGGCCGATTTGGGCAAACGTCTGCATATGCTTGCGAATTTCTTCATGTTCCAACTCCATAATTTCGATCGGTCCATGCGGCGTGCCGAGCAAACTTTTCAACAAACCGAACAGCACCCGTTCTTCTTTCTCCGAATGGCGCTCCAAGAGCTCGGCGAATTGCCGGTACCGGTCAAGCAACGCGTTAACCGATTGCATATCCGCCCGTTCGTCAGCTTTCGCATCAGCCAGCGCCGCAAGCAAACCGGCCGCCTCCTGCAGGATCGGGGCATGCTCCGCCATTAACAGTTGCAACCCCCTGGACAATTTCACCGTATGGTCATGGCCGAAATGTTCGGCATAATGCGCAACGCTTTCATGCTCCATCTCGATCAGCCTTTCTGTCTGAACTTGTATCCGCTCTTATCATAGCACGATACGGAGTCGATACATAACCGTAACCCGATCGATTTTGCGCCTCTCATTTGAAACCAGAACTATTCTAAACCGGAACTTCGTATTTTGCGCAAAACAAAGGCAAATCCTTCCGCTTTGAACAACAAAATCAGACCAAGCAAAAACCGGATGCCATGTTCAACAAACGCATACCTATAGCTCCGGATATCAAAGCCAATTTCTTGATTTGTCAAATCCGATAAATTCATCATAAGTTGCGCCGATTCGCTTAATGAAAAAATGACCAGGACAAGCCCGATGACGGACAATACGAACCCTTCCAACTCCTTTAACGGCAATGTAAGTTCCGTGTCGGCAGAATGCTTTGCTATTAAAAATTGCGCGACTTTGTCTGCCAGAAACCATAACACGATGCCGCAGATGACGAGAACCAAAGACGGTGTTCCCACAATTGCCAGCACTTTTGTATAATCGGCTTTCATCTCGATCACCTGTAAATATATCGGAAATGCGTAGTCCAGAAAGTCAATCAAATGATTAAGCCCCAAAATAAACAAATAGATGGACAGTATCCTTACTGCCAAAAAAGCCAGCCCTTTCACGTTGCCTTCACCTCCTCTTTAATTCTGTTTTACGGTCACCTGCGCATCAACAAACCCGCCATCCGAAACGCGGCGCGCAAGCGGGACTTTCGCAGATTATCCCGCACATATTGATAGTTCGCCAACTGAACATGCGCATCGCGCAGCGCGTAAGCAAAATCATCATCGAGCGCCAGGCGGTATTCCCACACGCGTTTCTCCCAGGAAGGAATCGCTTTGCCCATAAAATCATCCGCGGTTGCCGGATGAATATATGTTTCGCTTACCCCTTCAGGCAAATCGTAGATTTTGGCAATCATCATTTGCTTGAAGCTGTCATACGTTTCATTTTCCTGGATGTGGTACGGATGGGACAGCAAATAATCGGGTATGCAAACGCCCAATGTGTCGGCCAGCGCGACGATCTTCGCCAGCATGCCTTTGACATTCGGAATGGACGCCAAAAATTCATCCTTCGGATATACGTTGCGAAACAGCCTGAATGGCAAACCCCGGCTGGCGCATTGCCGCAGCACAAACGGCAAAAAGCTGCGCCCCGTGGCAAGACCGTACAAACTGCCCATATGGTTGTCGACATGCGAGATGTTCAGGCCCGCGTCCCGCACCTTTTGAAACTGCGCCAAAATTTCCGCTTTTACCGCTTTTGTGTCCGCTTTCCGCTCAAAGTCAAGCACGGTCAAATGCATGCAGCCATCCGCATCGTGTAGCGAAGGATGCCGCGTCAGGCTTCTCCATCTGTATGCGGGAAACTCGCTGTTCATGGTGAGATGCAGCCCGACATTGCGGACATCGTTTTTTCGCGCCCACTCGGCCGCTTCCGCGAATGCCGGCGCAGGCGGCATCATGGTTGCCGAAGACACTTTGCGCGCTTTCAGCAAATGCATGATCGCCCGATTGGCCGGTCTGCTTTGCCCGAAATCGTCACAATTCAAGATTAACATTCGTTTCGTGCCGTACATGCAATCGTTCCTCCTTAAACATGAGCGAGATCAAAAAGGATACAAGCAATAGCAAAAATGGCACGGCGCTGATCAGACAGCGAAAGGCTAACTCCGGATGAGCGCCGGGATTGTCGCCGCTCACATAGCCGAACATCAGGCCGACAACCCAGAAAGCAAGCGCGGAAATAAGTCCGCTTGAACGGGTAATAAAACCGGCAACGGCAGTGTAAATGCCTTCACGGCGGCGTCCGGTTTTTTCCGCGTCGCGGTCGATGATTTGCCCGCTCAAGACGGCCGGCGTAACCAAAAATCCGGATAATCCGAATCCGGCTGCAACGCCGGCAAGGATGCCGCTAAGCAGATTATAGCCGAACCATAACGGTATGACGGATATCGCATACAAAGCCAGCGCCAACCGCCAGCCGTGCACGGCGCCCAATTTGCGCACGATCCAATACCATACGGCGACAAGCGGTATGACGGACGCAAATACGGAAGCAAGCAGAATCGGAACCTGGCTTTCCGGGATTTGCAGCACATACTTGGCATAAAAAGGGATGATGGAGCTTAGCAATCCGTTCACCGTCTGGGCGAACGAATTGGCAATGTTAAAAACCCAAAACGGTTTGTTTCTCAGCGTTTCGCGAAACGCTTCGACCAATTTCATGGGCGTCTCCTTGCGGGCCGCTTCGTCCTCCCGCACGGTCGCCATGCAAATGCACATAAACACGATGAAGGCAACCGCCAACAGGACGGCCATATTGCCATAACCGTACCTGACGTATAGAACCGGCGGCAACACGGTCCCGACCAGAATCGCCACAATCTGAAAGCCCTGCTGGATTGCCGAAGCTTTGGCGCGCATCCGGTCGCCGCGGAACATTTCCGGAAATAGTGCGCCGTAGTTGACCCACAAGACGGTGGAAACGGTTTCAAACAACATGAGTGAAAGGAAAAACCAGATAAACAGCTGCGTATCTTGCAAGCCGCCTGGGACGGCGAATATCATGATAAAGGTCAAAACAAAAAGCGGCATCGCGCCGTAAACCCACGGCTTGCGCCTGCCCCATCGGGTGCGGGTGCGATCGGACAAATACCCGAAAATAGGCTGATCCGCGGCATCCCAAAGCAAATAAATCGTACGTGCGAGTGTAAAAAGGCCGACGCTAAGTCCAAGACTATCAACATAATAAAAACTGTAATAGGAGCTGAAAGCCTGTACGGGAATCATCATGGCGAGCATGCCAAACGCATAAGTGAGCGGGGAATTCTGATACTTTTTAAACATGTCATTTAACATATCGTTTACACCCCTTGTCGATAGTGGAAATTTTACGCTATCCAGATGATTTTATCATAATTTTCATTCGAATAGACATTTTGTTCCTTTTTTCCTTCTATTTCATCCAGCGGCACGCGCAAGCGTATAAGCTGTATACAACTGGCAAAAAATAACCACGATACCAACGAAGCCGCACATCCGGCTGTATATTTTCAAAGGAGAGCCGCAGAAATTGGAAAACACTCCCCCTTTTCGACGCAAACGAGCCTATATTTCCGCTTTGGGCATTACGCAGTTGCACCTGCGCAATCCCTGGATCATCGCCTTCTTTTCCTTTTCCTTTCCCGGGTTTGGCTACCTGGTTCTGAACAGGTATCTTAAAGCGTTTCTTCTGATCGGCTGGGAACTGTTTATTAACTCGCTGGCGCACATCAATATGGGAATCATGTATACGTTGTTGGGCAAGTTCGATAAAGCCAAAGAAGTGCTGGACCAGCGCTATCTGATTTTATATTCGGCGATTTATATTTATAGTATCTGGGACAGCTACCGCAACGCGGTGGACGCCAATAAACAATATGTGTTGGCCGACAGGGAGGACGCGCCGATCCCGCTCATCAAATATTCCGACTGGGATGTCAACTTTCTGGACAAGAGAAGCCCGCTAAACGCATTATGCTGGTCCATACTCATGCCGGGTCTCGGCCATTTATACATTCACAAGGTTATTACCGGCATTTTTATCTTTATATTCACGATTTTCATTATGTATCATTCGCATGTGCCGCTGGCGATTCATCATACCATGATCGGAGATTTTGCGCAGGCCAAAGAGATTTTGAACATGCAGTGGGCCATTTATTTGCCGTCCGTATTTTCATTCATCTATTACGATGCGTATGCATCGGCGGTGGAGTACAACAAACTGTTTGAAAAAGAACAAGCGAAATTTTTGCGCACGCATTACCAAAACCCGAATTTTAAAATGCCGTTATAAATCAGGTGGTAAATCCATGTATGTTATCGCAACATTTGAACAGAATTTATATTTTGAACTGGCCATCACCGCGCTGGAACAAAAAGGAATTTCGAAAGCAAGCCTGCTGGCTGTTCCGCTCGACAAACGGAAAGAACCAAAAAAAATGTTCGATTCCATTCATCGCGCGGACGGCTTCAGCATGCTTGATCTAGCGGCGATACTCGGGACGTGCGGCATGTTGTTGGGCAGCATCTACGGATTTGTGTTGGCCTGGGGGCCGATCATCTGGGGGATTATCGGGGCGGTTTCCGGCTTGTTGGCAGGATTTGCGATCAAATTTTTAATCTTGAAAAAAAGAAACGACGGAATCAATCGCGGGCCGGACGCAATCACTGCGGAAATCGTGTTGCTGATTCGTTGTCAGGAGCAGCAGTGGGAAACAATCGAGAAAATTCTTTGGGACAATATGGCGCTGGGATTATCCCGGATAGCCGAGCCTGCGCCATAGGATAAAGTGCGGGGGCGGAGAAATTTTGCCGGGATCCCCCGCACCGCCTAAAATTGTCGAGCCGGTCATTTTTCCGCCGGAGATGCGCTTTCTTTAGGGGATATGAACAGTTTTTTGAAAACGAGCGTTTGCACGATAATGTAGATGCCGCCGACGGCCCAATATAAAGGCAGCGCTGCGGGCATGGCAAACGAAAACATGCCCATCATGAGCGGAGACAGCAGTCCGATCACGGCATACTGCTTGTTCTGGTTTTGCTGCGCCGACATGCTGATCGATTGCGACACACGGAACTGGATATAGTAAACCGCGGCGGCGATCAGCGGCAAAATCGTATCCGGTTTTCCCAAACTGAACCATAAAAAATCATGCGCGGCAATTTCCGGCGTGCGGCGGATCGCGTAATAAAAGCCGAGCGTAATGGGAAATTGCAAAATGAGCGGCAAACAACCCATGTTGAGCGGATTGAATTGATGCTTTTGGTATAACTGCATCGTTTCAAGCTGCATTTGTTTTCGCGCCTCGGCGCTGGTGTCGTTTTTGTACTTGTCCTTTAACGCCTGCAACTCCGGCTGTATGACCGCCATCTTCTCCCGCATCGCGAGCTGCTTTTTCATTTGGTTCAGCATTAGCGGCATAATGGCCGTGCGGATAATGACTGTCATCAGGATGATCGACAGCCCGTAATCGCCTTTAAACAGATTGGCAAAGAAGATGATCAAATACGAAAAAGGATAAACGAAAAAATGATTCCATACGCCCGGGGTATTCGCGTCAATCGGTTTATTGTAGCTTGCCGCGGAACACCCGCTGAGCATAAACAGCAGTACGATTCCAAAAAGCGCAAGGCATGCCGGCTTGGCCCAAGAATGCGTCGAAAAGATTTTTTTCACGGTCGTCCTCCTGATCTTTTTAGTAAAATGCGATGTTCAAGGCTGGACAATCCGCATCTTCATCCGGCGCTTCCTTGCGCCGCGCTTTTCCGGCAATCCACCGCTTAATCGGATTGACCGCGGAGAAACGGCAGACCAAACAGAGGGATGAACCGGCGGCGGCCTCATGGCGATGCCAATGCCGCTCCAACTCGAAAAACGATTTCGCAAAGGATATAAACACGATGGAATAGAAAACGCCGAGCGAAAATACAAATGGAGCCATTTCCATCAAGTTGTCCACCTGCCGTTCACCTCCGTTTCGCATTTGCATGTACAAATACAATGCCACTATTATAACATGATACATAGGGCAATGCCTATTTGCCGGACGCAATCGTTAAACAAAAAGCCCCAGCCGTGTCGACTGGAGCTTTTTTCATGGCAAAGCGTCGCGAAAAATGATCAGAATACCGGAATAACCGCGCCTTGATAATTCCGGTTGATGAAGTCTTTTACTTCCGGCGAAGTAATGACGTCTACCAGCGTTTTGATTTCCGGTCTGTTTTCGTCGCCGGTGCGAACAACGACGATATTGGCGAACGTCTTGGCGGCTAGCGAGTCTTTATCTTCGATCTTCAGCGCGTCTTTGGCGGCGTTCAGGCCCGCATCAATGGCATAGTTCCCGTTAATAACGGCAAGGTTCACATCCGGCAGGGAACGGGAAATTTGCGCCGCTTCCAGTTCCTTGATTTTGATATGCTTCGGGTTATCCGTAATATCTTTAACCGTCGCGTCCAGCCCCGCATCTTCTTTTACCTTGATGATTCCGGCGTCTTGCAACAGCAGGAGCGCTCTCGCTTCGTTCGTCGGGTCGTTCGGCACAGCGATCGAATCGCCGTCTTGCAAAGCGTCAAGCGACTTGGTCTTGCCCGGAGAAATGCCGAGCGGTTCAAAATGCACCGCCGCAACCGGGCTTAGTTGGGTATTGTTCTTCTTGTTGAAATCATCCAGATACGGCTTGTGCTGGAAATAGTTCGCGTCCAGGTCCTTGTTTTGCAACGCCAGGTTAGGCTGCACATAGTCGGTAAATTCCACGATTTGCAGATCGATGCCCTGTTCTTTCAGCTTTGCCTGGATAAATTTCAGGATTTCCGCGTGCGGGACAGGCGTGGCGCCAACTTTCAACACTTTCAGGTCCGCTTTTTGCGGAGCCGATGAAGCAGTTGCCGTTGCGGCAGGCTGCTTGTCCGAATCTTGTGTATGCTCATCGGCTGCTTGCGAACCGCAGCCGCTTAATGCCGTCACAAAAAGCAGGCTTAAAACCAATAGAAGTGCGGAAAACTTCAATTTACGCATGGTTACCATCTCCATTTTTATCTTTATTTATGTCTCTTGTCGATTTTACGCGACAAAAAGTCGCCGGCGCTTTGCACCAACTGCACGATGACGATCAACAAGACGATCGTCAAAAGCATTAAATCTTTCTGATACCGGTAATAGCCGTAACGGATGGCTATGTCCCCCAAACCACCTCCTCCAACGACTCCCGCCATCGCCGAATAGCCGATCAGGGTAATGGTCGTGATGGAAAGCCCCAGAATGAGGGACGGCACCGTTTCCGGGATCATGACCTTTGTAATGATTGTCCACGGTGATGCGCCCATCGACTGGGCCGCCTCGATCATGCCGCGGTCCACTTCCTTTAACGACGCTTCCACCATGCGGGCGACGAACGGAATCGCCCCAATCGCCAACGGAACCACGGATGCGGTCGGTCCGATGGATGTGCCTGCCACCATTCGGGTGAACGGGATAATGGCAATCAACAGGATGATAAACGGCACGGAACGGGTAATATTGACAACGCTCCCCAATACCGTGTTCAGTTTTTTTCGCGGCGTGATATGGTTCTTGTCCGTTATCACCAGAATAACGCCGAGCGGAAGCCCGAAAAGATAAGCCGCAAATGTTGCGAATGCCGTCATATAGAGCGTATCGACGGTTCCCCATCCCAATAAACGGACATATTCCATAACTGTCATGTCGCTAGTACCTCGTAGTCCAGTTTCAATTGATCCAAATAGTTGAGCGCCTGCAGCACGGAGTCTTTTTCGCCGGAAAGTTCGAGAACAAGTTCGCCAAGCGGCGCGCCTTGTATGTAGTCAATGTTGCCGTACATAATATTCGCGTTAATCCCGTACAGGCGGACCAGGTTGGAAACGACCGGCTGAAGCGCCGCATCGCCGGTGAAGACGACCTTGACGCGCGTACGGTAATTGCCGTCGGCGGAAACGTCATCGCGCAAAGGCAGATTGCGGTTTCCATTTCCAAACAATCTTCTCGCGGCTTCCGACTTCGGTCTGGCGATCACGTCGATGACCGGGCCCATTTCAACAATCTGGTTTTGATCGATTACAGCCACTTGATCGCATATTTCTTTGATCACTTCCATCTCATGGGTGATCAACACGATTGTCAAGCCCAGTTTCCGATTGATATCTTTCAGCAATGAAAGGATTGATTTTGTCGTCAGCGGGTCCAGCGCCGAAGTTGCCTCGTCGCACAGCAACACTTTCGGGTTGCATGCCAATGCGCGCGCGATCGCCACTCTTTGCTTTTGTCCGCCGCTCAACTGCGCCGGATACGATTTCGCCTTGTCCGAAAGCCCGACGAGTTCAAGCAGTTCGCCGGTCCGCCGTTTGATCTCGGCTTTTTTGACGCCGGCGATTTCCAGCGGAAAGGCGACGTTGCCCGCAACGGTTCGCTGCATCAGCAAATTAAAATGTTGAAAAATCATTCCGAGCGAGCTGCGCAATTTGCGCAGTTCGGCGCCGCGCAACGCGACAATTTCTTGCCCGTCGATAAAGATGCTGCCGGATGTAGGCTGCTCAAGCAGATTGATACACCGAATCAGCGTGCTTTTGCCGGCGCCGCTCACACCGATGATGCCAAATATTTGTCCCTTTTTCACATGCAGGTCGACTTGGCGCAAAGCGGTGATCTCGCCAGATTCGGTTTTATATACTTTGCTTAGGCCCGATATCCGTATCATTGCATTCGCTCCATTGATTTTCCAATTCATAGTATGTTTATTGGGTTTATAAGAATGGACATCATTTTAGCACTATCGCATCGTTCGGTCAATGCAAATTTTCTGGAAATGCGCCTAAGCATAGGTTTTCACGCTTTTTGCAAATTTCATCGACCTGATGTGGCAAATCAGTTATAATGGTACTAATTCAATTGAGCAAGGGGATTTTTATGCGATACATTAGCACACGGGGAAAAGTGCCTCCCATCGGTTTTATTGACGCGATTTTGATGGGTCTGGCCGACGATGGCGGTTTGCTTGTGCCGGAAGCGATTCCGCAATGCGCTGAAACCACGCTGAAAGAATGGCAAAAGCTAGGCTATCCGGAGCTGGCCGGTGAAATTTTCTCCTTGTACGCAGGTGACGAAATTCCGCGCGCCGATCTGCAAAAATTATGCGACGACAGCTATGCGGCGTTTCGTCATAAAGATGTTACGCCTGTCAAGAAACTTGCGGACGATCGCTATATATTGGAACTGTTTCACGGCCCGACTTTCGCGTTTAAGGACGTGGCGCTGCAGTTTCTGGGAAATCTGTATTCCTACGTTTCTGAAAAAGCGAATTCCATTATTCATATTCTGGGCGCGACATCGGGCGATACGGGGGCTTCGGCGATTGAAGGCGTGCGCGGCAAACAGGGCATCCGCATCTGCATCCTGCATCCGCACGGGAAGGTCAGCAAGGTGCAAGAACTGCAAATGACGACGGTCAACGATCAAAATGTACTGAATCTGGCGGTGGAAGGAACCTTTGACGATTGCCAGCGGATCATCAAGGAATTGTTTGCCGATGTCGGCTTCAAGCATCAATACCATCTGCGCGCCATCAATTCCATCAACATCGCCCGCGTGCTCGCGCAAACGGTCTATTACTTCTATGCGTATTTCCAATTGGCAAAAGCGGGGCTGGCCGGGAAAATCAATTTCAGCGTGCCAACCGGGAATTTTGGGGATATATTTGCCGGCTACCTGGCGAAGAAAATGGGGCTGCCCATCCACAAACTGATCCTCGCGACGAATGAAAACGACATTTTGGCGCGTTTTGTCAACGACGGGACTTACCAGCCGGGCGATTTCAAACAAACGTACAGCCCGTCGATGGATATCCAGGTGGCCAGCAACTTCGAGCGCTATTTGTTCTATCTATATAAAGGCGATGCGGCAAAAGTCGCCGCCCTGATGGCGCAATTCAAAGCGGAAGGCCGCATCGAAATCGGCTGGGGAGAACTTCAGCAGGTGCAATCCGAGTTCGCTGCCGGCAGCGTGGGCAACGAGGAGTGCCTGAATACAATCCGGGAATATTACCAAAAGTTCAATTACCTGCTTGACCCGCACACCGCTTGCGGCGCGGCGGCGGCCGACAAGCTTGCCAAAAGCGGCGAGACCACGGTCATTCTGGCCACCGCCCATCCGGCAAAATTTAACGAAGCGATTGCGCGGCGGCAGATCAGCCAAACGTTTCCCGAGCAAATACAGGCGCTGTTCAACAAACCGCAATATAAGACGGTCGTCACCGGAACAAACGACGCGGTGAAAGCGCAGTTGGTCAAGTTTTTTCAAAGTTGAAGCAATTTCGCGGCGACCAACCTTAAATCGGCAAGGAAATATTTCATCAATACGGGTCTTCTTCTTACCGCGAGCGGATGAAAAGAAAAAGCTGCAGGGATACCGGCAACCAAGTGCCAAACGCCCCGGCAGCTTTTTATTTGCGCAGTTTCATCCTGAAGCAGGGTTTTCACGACCACATCCCCTAACCCCAACAGGATGGACGGTTTTTTCTCGGCAAGCTGCAACTTTAATAAAGGCAGGCCCCTTTCTCTTGCTGCCGGCTTGTTATACGCGCGCGTTGGGCGGTATTTCAATATATAACTAACATATACCTGTTCCGGCTCAAGCCCCGCTGCAAACAAACCGCGCTGCAATGTTTCCCGCGTTCCGCATACAAACGGCTTTCCTTGCCGGTCTTCGCGGCAGCCCGGGTTATCCAGCACGACAAAAACAGGCGCATGAGAATTGCCTTCGCCCCATATGATCCGGCTTTTATGCAGCGCCAGATCATCCTGAAGCTTGCGAACAGCAAATAAGGGCGCCGGCTCCTCCGGCAGCATGACAGGTTGAAACGCGGACATGATCTTGTCACCTTTTTTTGTATAACATGCCGCAAACGCCCATTGATCATGCGGCAAAAAACCCCTAAAGCAATGATTGAATCGCCCTGGCGGCAGCATCGAGCGATTGGATCACCCGATCGCACCAACTGTCGAATTCCGGATCTTCGATCTGATATTCGGGATGCGCCAAAATATAGGCGACCGTCTCCCGAATGCCTTGGTCAAACCGCTTGGTCGCCACAAAATCGGGCACCAGCCGCTTGAGCTTGGCGTTGTCAAAGACGACGGAATTCGCTTTGTCTCCCAACAAGCTGCCCCGGAAATCGTATTTGCCGCATGCGGCCAAAAATTCCGCTGAAACATGAACGGCGCGCAACTCCACTCCCAGCGCGGCGGCTATCGCCTCATAGATTTGATTCCATGTCAGGCTCTCATCAGACGTAATGTGCACCGCCTCGCCAATCGCATGCAGATTGCCCATCAGTCCGATAAACCCTTTGGCAAAATCGCTGTTGTGCGTCATCGTCCAGAGCGAGGTACCGTCGCCGTGAATGATCACGGGTTTGTTTTCCAGCATGCGCTTGGCCACCTGCCAGCTCCCCTTGCTTCCATGCACGCCGAGCGGAATAAACCGTTCGTCGTATGTATGGCTGGGCCTCACAATCGTAATCGGGAAACCTTGCTCGCGATACTGTTTCCACAAATAATCTTCGCAGGCAATCTTGTTGCGCGAATACTCCCAATACGGATTGGCTAGCGGCGTTCCCTCCGTAATCCGGTAATCGGACAGCGGTTTCTGGTACGCCGAAGCGGAGCTGATAAACATAAACTGCCTGGTTTTGCCGTTGAACAGACGGTAATTGCGTTCCAATTGCGCCGGATGAAACGCGATAAAATCGGCCACAACATCAAACTCCAAATTTGCGATCAGCTTTGCCACCGTTTCCTCGTCATGAATATCGGCCTTGATGATGTTGGCGCCCGGCGGCAGGGCGTCGTTTCTTGTTCCCCTGTTTAAAAGATAAAGCTCGCACCCTTGTGTAAGCAGCTGTCTGGTAATGGCCGCGCTGATGATTCCCGTTCCGCCAATGAATAACGCTTTCATCTTGCACCTCGATTCTTTTGTTTTTCTTGTAAGGAAAATTTTAGCACAAACAACCGGCAGGCAACATACATTCTTTTTTGTCGCTGCCGGTTTCCCATCGTCACAACGGCAGATCGCGCCTGCGGAACAATACGATGGCAAGCCCGTACGAAACAAGCCCGATCGCCGCCAGAACCGCAAAGCTTTCGGCCACATCCGCGGTGCCGTGAATAATTTCGCCGGGTTTATATAAAGTAAAAATGGTGATATGTTTCATCCAGGCGACTTGATCGCTCAGTTTCGCCAGGATATCCAAACTGAAAAACCCGAACGTTATGAATCCGGAAACGCTAAACGCCTTCTTCTCGTCGTTGGAAAGCGCGGACACGAGAAAAGCGATGCCGCTCACCGCGAAGAAAAGCAAAAACGCCGCCACATTCAGCTCAATAAATCGGACTCCAGCAAATTCATAATCCCGAAGGAACCACGCTTTCCCGACAAATCCGGCCAAAGTGGTGACTGCCATCATGATGAATAGCCCGGTTGTCAGCACGCTCGCTTGCGTAAACGCAACTTTCCCCCGTGTGGTCGGGGCGGACAGCAAATACGCCATGGAGCCGCGATCGATCATTCTGGCCATCAGCCGGACCGCCAATTGCACACTCATAATCGCCAGAATAAGGACCAAAATCAAACCATAATACTCTCCCGAAATAAACGCCTCCGCACTGTCATAGCCATTGAGACCTAAGGCCCTCCCGACGCCCTCCGGCATGGAATCGATCAAACCGTTAATGGCGCTTAAATTTTTGGCGATGCTGGGATAAAACCAAGACATGAGCAGAACATAAAACGCCGAGCCAGCCGAATAGTTAATAAAACCTTTCATATTCACTTTCAGCATCTGTTTATACAAGGTTATGTTCATTTCGCCGCCGCCTTTCGGTCATAATAATTCATAAAAATATCCTCAAGGTTTTGGGTGAACAGGTCGATATTGCGCACTTTGTACTTCGCCGTCTCCGCCACAAATTGATCGTAATTCCCCTGCACGGAAACCCTTACGCGATTCCCTTCGTGCGACTCGATCATCAAGCCGGAATCAAGAAACAACTTGGCGTCATCCTGATCGACAAACGTAACTTCAAACAGTTTCCGCTGCATCGATTGCAATTCATGAATATCTTTGACCGTTATGATGACGCCGTCCTTGATGATCGCGGCGCGGTCGCACGTCCGCTCGATTTCCGGAAAGCTGTGCGAAGACATAAGAAACGTTTTCCCTTGGGCTTTTTCTTCCAACACCAATTCAATAAACACCCTTTGCATCAACGGATCGAGGCCCGATGTCGGCTCATCCAGGATAATCACGTCCGGATCGTGCATAAACGCCGCCACGATGCCAACCTTTTGTTTCATTCCTTTCGACATTTTGCGAATGGGCGTATGAACGTCAAACTGCAACCGCTCAATCAACCGCGCGCGCTTGGACTGATCCTTCATCCCATGCATCTCACCGATAAAATCGAGGAACGTTTTCCCGGTCATCCCCTCAATAAAGGAGATTTCGCCCGGCAAATACCCGACATAAGACTGGACTTTTTCCCGCTGTTTCCACGTATCCATGCCGTTGATCGTCACCGAACCTTTGTCCGGCTTCAGAAAACCCATAATATGGCGAATGGTTGTTGATTTCCCCGCGCCGTTCGGTCCCAAAAAGCCGAACACCTCGCCTTTTTTGACCGTGAAGGAGACATCAAATATGCCTTTCCCATTCGGAAATTTTTTTGTTAAATGGTCAACGGTCAACATAGTTTTTTTCCACCTTTCGAGACGAAAAAAAATGAAATATTTTTATATAAATATTTCATATATGCTATAATATACCCGGGAAAGAGAACCGTCAACGAGTGGCAAAGGTGAACATTCATGAACGGATTTGAGAAAAGAGCCCGGCACATCAGGGAAAAAATTATCGGCGCCACCTTGCGGCTTTTGCAAGGGCCGGATTCCAAACAGATTCGCATCGCCGACATCGCCAAAGCGGCCAACGTGTCGCAGGTGACGATCTACAATTATTTCGGCAGCAAAAAGAGTTTGCTTCGCGAAGCGTTCAAAAGCTACATGGACAAAGCGACTGACGAATTCGCGGAATATCTGAACGAAAATCACACGCTAAAAGAAAAAATCGAGCATATTATCCTGCTCAAAAAAGCATCGTTCCGGCAATTTTCGCCGCAATTTTTCAAATATATGTCATTTGACGATCAAGAACTGGCCCAATATATCGAAAACATGTACAGGAAAAAAACGGTCCCTTTAACCGTTCGCCTTTTGCAGGAAGGAAAAGATCGGGGAGAGATTTCCGCGGAGGTTTCCATCGAGCATGTTTTGCTGTTTATGCAGATATATATCAATCAGTATGACACGATCCTGAAAACGGCCCAACAAAACGGTGACTTGGACCGGTTTATGGACGGCATGCTCCACTTGTTCTTTTACGGCATTTGCGGAAAACCTTGACAAGTCTTCATTGTCCAAACTTTTGCTAAAAGCATCCGAAATTTTGGGAGGGGTAGTATGCGGCAAGTGAATGTTGGCATGGTTGGTTACAAGTTTATGGGGAAGGCGCACAGCGCGGCTTATCGCGAAGCGTCCATGTTTTTCCCCGACGCCCCCAGGGCAATCATGAAAGCGATCTGCGGGCGCAGCGAGGAGGGGGTGAACAGCGCGGCGGCGCAGTTCGGCTGGGAGACCTGCACGACCGATTGGCGGGAACTTATGACCCGCGCGGATATCGACGCGATCGATATTAATGCGCCGTCCAACGCTCATAAGGAGATTGCCATTGCCGCGGCGCAGGCGGGCAAGCACATTTTTTGCGAAAAGCCTCTGGCGCTTACGCTGGCCGATGCAAGTGAAATGCTCGCGGCGGCGGAAACGGCCGGCATAAAGCATATGGTCGGCTTCAATTACCGGTTTGCGCCCGCCGTCCGGTTGGCGAAAAAACTCGTTTCGGAAGGAAGATTGGGGCGGATCTATCATTTTCGCGCCTTATTTTTGCAGGATTGGATCGTCGACCCGGAATTCCCGCTCGTTTGGCGATTGGATAAAGCGGTGGCCGGTTCCGGCGCGCATGGCGATCTGGGGGCGCACCTGATCGATTTGGCGCATTATTTGATCGGGGATATGACGGAAGTCGTCGGTATGAGCGAAACATTCGTCAAGGAACGGCCTCTCCCGTCATCCATGGCGGGTTTAAGCGCCAAAGGCGATAAACATGCCCCACGCGGAACCGTCACGGTTGATGACGCCACCTTATTTTTAACGAAATTTTCCTGCGGCGCTTTGGGCAGTTTTGAAGCGACCCGGTTTGCCCCCGGCCATCGCTGTACAAACTCATTTGAAATAAACGGCAGCAAAGGCAGCGTGAAGTTCGATTTTGCGCGAATGAACGAGCTGCAAGTTTATGTTGGCGACGATGCCGCCGATGTCCAGGGATTTCGCCGCGTGCTGGCCACCGATCCGGCGCATGCCTACATGGAAGCGTGGTGGCCGCCGGGACACAGTATCGGATACGGGCAGACGTTTACCCATGAGGTGGTGGAATTTTTAACGGCCATCGCGGAAGACCGCTCCCCCGTGCCCAATTTTTATGACGGCGTGAGGTGCCAGGCGGTGTTGGAAGCGGTGGATCGCTCCATCGCCGAGCGCCGCTGGGTGAACATTAGCGAATTGTATGCGAACTATTGACAGGGAGGCCGCGAAGCAATGAAACAGGCGCTGATTGTATGGGGCGGATGGGACGGTCATGAACCGCAAAAGGTTGCGGAAATTTTTCGCGATATGTTGGTTAAGGAACATTTTGCCGTGGAAGTGGCCGATTCGTTGGAAGCGTTCGCCGATGCGGAAAAGCTGAAAAATCTTGATTTGATCATACCCATTTGGACAATGGGGCGGATTGAGCAACAGCTGGTGAACAACGTATCAATTGCCGTGCAAGGCGGGGTGGGACTCGCCGGATGCCATGGCGGGATGTGCGACGCGTTCCGGGAAAACGTCGACTGGCAGTTTATGACGGGCGGGCAGTGGGTAGCGCATCCGGGCAATGACGGAGTCGAATATATCGTCAATATCAGGCACAGTTCCAGCGCCTTGGTCGAAGGCATTCAGGATTTTCCGGTCAAATCGGAGCAATATTATTTGCACGTCGACCCGGCTGTGGAAGTGTTGGCGACAACCCGTTTTCCTACCGTTCCGGGGCCGCATTCCCTGAACAAGGCGGTCGATATGCCGGTTGTTTGGACAAAACGTTGGGGCGTGGGCCGAGTCTACTACAATTCCCTCGGGCATCATGCCGATATTATCGAAATTCCCGAAGTGAAAGAGTTGATGCGGCGCGGCTTTTTATGGTGCGCGCAAGGAAAAGAACAGGCAGCGGGCGAATTGGCCCATCACGCGGCATATACGGGCATGGCAGACAGCCAGCTGTGACAAAGTGAAGAGAGGAATAGGCGTACGATGGATAAGATCAAAGCAGGGATAATCGGAACAGGCAATATCAGCGGCATTTATTTGCGCAACGGCAACCGCTTCGATTCGCTGGAGGTCGTCGCCTGTGCGGATCTGGACGTGGACCGGGCGCAAGCCAAGGCGGCGGAATTCGGCATTCGCGGCTGTACGGTGCCGGAACTTTTGGCGGATCGGGAGATAGAACTTGTCATCAATCTGACGATCCCGCAAGCCCATGCGATCGTCGCGCGGCAGGCTTTGGAAGCGGGTAAACATGTGTATACGGAAAAACCGCTTGCGGTTACCCGCGAAGAAGGACGGCAATTGTTGGCGCTGGCGGCGCAAAAAGGCTTGCGGGTGGGCGGCGCTCCCGATACGTTTTTGGGAGGCGGCATCCAGACGTGCGTCAAGCTGATCAACGACGGTTGGATCGGAACGCCCATCGGCGCAACGGCCTTCATGGTTTGCGGCGGACATGAAAGTTGGCATCCCGCTCCGGAGTTTTATTACCAGGCGGGAGGCGGGCCGATGTTTGACATGGGCCCCTATTATTTGACCGCCTTGATTGCCATGCTTGGCCCGATTCGCCGGGTGACGGGTTCTGCGCGCATCTCTTTTTCGGAACGCACAATCACAAGCGAACCGAAGTACGGGCAAAAAATAACAGTTGAAGTTCCGACGCATATCGCCGGAGTCATCGACTTCGCGGCGGGGCCGATCGGAACCATCCTGACCAGCTTTGACGTGAAAGGCGGCTCGCAGCTTCCCCGCATCGAATTGTACGGCAGCGAAGGCACGTTAATCGTTCCCGATCCGAATTCGTTCGGCGGTCCGGTTCTGATTCAACGCGCTGGGGCAAAAGGCTGGTCGGAAATTCCGCTTACCCACGGACATATTGAAAATTCGCGGGGAATCGGCGCGGCGGATATGGCGCGGGGCATACAAACAGGGCAAAAACACAGAGCGAGCGGCGAATTGGCGTTCCATGTGCTGGAAGCCATGCACGGTTTTCTTGACGCTTCCGCGAGCGGAACGCATTATATCATGCAAAGCACATGCGAACAGCCTAAGCCGCTGCCGGCCGGGCTTGCGCAGTTTTAATCATGTTTTTGCGGCAGGAAATTTCGGGCAATTAGGCGAATGAATAGAGCATTTCCCGACTACGCGGCGAAAGGCGGATGAACGTGATCCTCTCAAGCATTCTCAGTGACGGAATGGTTTTGCAAAGGAAGGCAAAAGTGGCCATTTGGGGCAAAAGCGAGCCTTTGCAAACGGTGCGCCTGTCTTTTTGCGACAAAGATTACGGCACCAAGGCGGATGGAAACGGAGATTGGCTGATCGAACTGCATCATCTCGAGCCCGGCGGGCCATTTGCGATGACACTGTCTGCCGGGGATGAAAAACTCGTTATTCAGGATATTTTAGTCGGCGACGTATGGCTGCTAGGCGGACAATCCAATATGGAACTGCCCGTCGGCAGAACGCTTGATCTTTTCGAAAACGAACTGGCCGAAGTCAATTTGCCGCACATCCGTCATTTCACCGTGCCGATGGTTTATGATTTTCACGGTCCACGGCAACACATCGCCGAAGGAAAGTGGATCTCCGCAAACCCGCGCGATGTGATGGCTTTTAGCGCCGCCGGCTTTTTCTGCGCGAGGGAATTATTTGCCCATAACGGCGTGCCCGTCGGGCTGATTAACGCCGCCGTCGGCGGAACGCCCATCGAGGCATGGATGAGCGAGGAAACTTTGCGCCGCTTCGCCGGTTACGAGGACACTTTGAACCGATGCAAGGATGACGCCTATGTGGCCGATACGATGCGGAAAGATACGGAACGCGCAGAGAATTGGTTTAAACATCTTAATGAAAACGATCAGGGGCTAAAAGACGCCTGGTATAGCGAGATCCTTGACACGTCGGAATGGAAGGATTTTGCCGTTCCGAATTCATGGGCGAACAGCGAGCTTGAACATTTGCGGGGCGCCGTCTGGTTCCGGAAGGAAATCGAACTTCCCGCTTCCATGACGGATTGTGAAGCGAAATTATGCCTGGGAACGATCGTTGATGCGGATGACGCCTATATCAACGGCACGTTCGTCGGAAGTACGGGGTACAGGTATCCGCCCAGACGTTACAAAGTGGCCAGGGGGCTGTTGAAGCCCGGCCGGAATTCCATTGCGGTGCGGGTGATCAGCTATCAGGGGATTGGCGAGTTCCTTGAAGACATGCCTTACAAGCTGATCGCCAACGGCCACGAACTGGATTTGCAAGGTACGTGGAAATATCGGGTAGGCGCGGTCACGGATGAATTGCCGCCGCAAACCTTTTTTCAATATATGCCGGGCGGCGTTTTTAACGGGATGATTGCGCCGCTTAAGCATTACGCGATCAAGGGCGTCCTCTGGTATCAGGGCGAGTCGAACGCCCACCGCGCCGCGGGCTATCGCGAGCTGTTTCGCGCATTGGTGGCGGATTGGCGCGGCAACTGGGAGAACGGCAACCTGCCGTTTATCTTTACGCAGTTGGCCAATTTCGGCGGCTCGGATCCGCAGTCGGTCGACTGGGCGGAACTTCGCGAGGAGCAACGAAGAAGTCTGGACATTCCGGGCACCGCGATGGCGGTCACAATCGATATCGGGCAATACAACGAGCTCCATCCGCAAGACAAAAAAACCCTCGGGCGGCGGCTTTCGCTATGCGCGCGGAAAATTGCCGACGGCGAGGATCTCGTTTACAGCGGCCCGTTGTACAAGTCGATGGAAAGGAAAGCGGACGCCATACACGTGCATTTCGATCATATCGGCAGCGGTCTGGCCACATCGGGCGGCGACCTTGCGGGTTTTGAAATTTGCGGACCGGACGGCAAGTTCCAGCCGGCGCATGCCGTCATATCCGGCGAAACCGTCATCGTATCAAGCGAAGCGATCAAACAGCCGCAGCATGTCCGCTACGGCTGGCGAAACAACCCTGCCGGCGCGAATCTGATCAATCGGGAAGGGCTGCCGGCGTCGCCGTTTACTACCGAGAATTAAGTTCCGGCTCCGCTAAGCCGTTGCCAACCCCGCTGCCGGCGAAAGCGGCGGGCGCACAGATACGGATGCCCGGCTATTCGCCATGCGCGGGGCGCGAAAAAAGGGATGCGAGCAATTCGCATCCCCGGCAAAGAGCGGCAGGCTACTCGCTCCGGGCTACCCGGAAACCCTGATCGGGGCCAAACCCGCTTGCCTCAAACTTGCCCCGATAGGACGTTTCGTCGCTGACTTCGTCGCCCAACCAACCGCCGCCTCGCACCACCCGGTAAGAGCCGCCGCTCACATTGCCGCCGATCGACTCCCCATACCAGTTCTCACACCATTCCCTAACATTGCCGGACATATCGAAAAGTCCCAACTCGTTGGGTTTCTTGCCGCCGACAGGTTTTGTCGAATTATGGTTGCTTTCTATCGCCGGCCAGTTCCAATCTCCCGACAAAAATTTGTCTCCGGCGTTTCTCCAATACCACGCCACTTCATCCACCTTGTCGCTGCCGCTGTACGTATAGCTTTTGCTATTTTGGCCTCCGCTCGCGGCATATTCCCACTCGGCTTCCGTCGGCAACCGGTAGCCGTTCGCTCCCGCATTAACGGTTACTGTCCACTTGATCGGATCGTACTCGCTCTTGTTGTTTGGGTCTTTGTTTTCCTTGTCAATGTTGTAATACGGCTGCAAACCCTCTTTCAGGCTCCTTTTGTTGCAGTATTCCACGGCGTCATACCAACTCACCATTTCTACCGGCAAATTGTCGCCCTTGAACTCCGAAGGGTTGTATCCCATGACCGCAATCCACTCTTTTTGCGTTACCTCATATTTGCCGATATAAAAGTTTGCTACGGCTGTATCCTTTCCGTAATAGTTGGATTTCTTGTTCGCAAACGTCCCGCCTTCGACAAATACCAGATTATCGATGCCTTGGGCGCCGACGCTATTACTTTGTCCGGACTTTCCTTGCGAACAGGCGCCGGTGACCGCCGTTATCGCAATCAACAGAACAATCAACAGTCTGCTCATCGATCGGCCTCCTCGTAAACTGATGGCTTGCGCCCCACCATGCCGTAAAAGAAAAAGATAAGGGCCGGCGGCAGGAAAACCAACCGGCCCTTACTCCTTCAAACAATCGGGCGTGTACTACTGCCCTGTCTACGGGCGATCAATTACCAAACCGTTACGTTGGAATGACCGCTGCTTTGATATCCTTCGGTGGCCAAAACTTGATAGGCCCAGCTGCTGCCCAAATACATGCCTTTGCTACTCCACGCGTTAACATGGTTGCTGAATGTGATGTAGACATTGCTGCCGGTTGGCCGCTTCGACTGCCGGACGCTCCAAAATTGCGGGAAAGTTTGCGTGCCGTCAATGGAAGGGGCGTTGTAACGCATAGTCGTATAGATATCATACGTGGCTCCATCGCTGTAAACCGTGCCTTTATAAGTTCCGGTAGGTCTGTAGGTTCCCCAGGTATCAACGACATAATATTCGATGAGCGCGTTTCTCGTCCACCCGTAGAGTGACAAATACGCATTGCCGGACGGCTGCCAAATGCCGGCATTATAGCCGACCGTTCTATACGGCGACCCGGTGTTCCAACCCTTGCCGACAACAAAGTTTCCGCAATTATACCAATCCACGCTATAATTGCCGCCCGCTCCATTGTGAGCGTTTACGGTGCCGCCGCCGTCAGTCCAATATTGCCAATAATCCGTTGCCGCCGCGCTTGCGGACGTCGCAAACAAACTGGTGACCATTGCCACCGCCATAAACAACATCAACATTTTCTTCCTAAACTTAAACATCAGTTTTACCTCCTAAAATTTTTTTTTATTTTTTTCATTCCGTATTGCCGAATATTTTTTAATCACTTCCTTTCATTTTCCCATTTTTGCAAGCCGACGCCGATGATATTGCCGGCCTTGTCCCAGGAAAAACCAGATGGACTTTCACCTCCTTTCTTAAGCAAATTATCAAATGTAAACGCATTCAGGACAACTTCCTAAATTAAAGGTTTTTACCCTAATTTTTTAATAAAATAGACCCGTCAGGCAGACGGGTCTTATGACGAATTTTGTTTTGGCGCCGCCAAAAGCCCAACTTCCGCGATCAGGAACAGGCCCGTGCCCATTTCTCCGCGGCATGTGCGGAAAGGCTGCGCGTTTTATAGCGTTTGCGCCTTTGTTTTGCCGATATAATACGACTCCGGCGGCCCCAGATAGCTGACCGGCGGCTTTTTGCCTGCCGGGTAAATGACCAGCTTCTCAAGGACAAACCCTGGACTGACTGCGTAAATCTTTAGTGTGTTCAGCCTTTCGGTGCAGATGATCTCGCTTTTGCTGCGCCGAATATTGTCCAGGACGCCGGCCGCCCATTCCGCGCTCTCCCCCACCTTGTAACCGGGGGGAATGCTGTTGACAACGGCGATCTTGCCGTTGTTCGCCTGAATGCCGTAATATAACGTATTATCCGTGGCAACCGGATTCGACGGCTGCAGATACAATTCAACTTCATAGGCTCCGGCTTCCCGGACGGCAAACCGGTATTCCAAACACGGCGCATTCTGTCCGGCGGTAAAAGACCGCGTCGTCGGAAATACCTTAACGGCAGACAAAGTCTTGCCATATCCGGCGATCACACGAAAACCGGCCGCTTCGCCGGGCAGGTCTTCCCCTTGCGGTTTTGCATCGTATTTGGCGCA
>DASVDB010000028.1 GCA_036381315.1 Bacilli bacterium
GTCAACATGAATGGAAATTCGTATCGCATGAAAGAAACAAAGGAGTGGTTGCAAAAACAGCAGTTGGCGTAGCTTTTATTTTTATGCCGCGTGGCCGGAAATTAAATGACGATGTGGCCGGATTTTCAGTTGACAAATACAAGTCCGAATCCTGACGGAATAGTTGGCACATCAAATCTGCCCCCAATAATTTCCATTTTTTGATCGCAAAAGCCGGTTTATCGCAAGGCGCCGGTCAAATCGAAATAGCACGATTCATCGGTATCTTCATCCGCATATCTTTTCTTGATCAGTTGAATCTTTTTTTCCAGCACGCGTTGATACGGTTCGTAGAAAAGCGGCTTCGCCATATAGGGCAGGCGATACGTGCCGTAGTTAAAATTCATGTTTGCGTCCCACGTCAATTGGGTGAAGTGGTAGAATACAACGGGATAGCCGTTCACCGTCGGGCCTTCGCTAAGCTTGAACTGCTGGACGTTCCAGCAGGCCACACCGCCTCCGGGATGTTTTGCGACATGGATGCCATCAAACAACTCGGGAAAACGCTCCACGTATTTCTGATCGCCGAACCTGCCGGGCTCGGGCGTCGCATAGCACCATTCCAGGCACCGGTCGCCCCACCACCGCAAGGCGGCAACACCGTTTTCATCGGCTTTAAACGTCATAAATTGGACGCAATAAATCCCGGCCGATTCGGAATTTTCCGTCTCCGGCGTAAAGCGGTGCTCCGTCAACAGGATCGAGCCGCCGCTTTGCTGAAACTCTTCCAGTAAAATCGCGGGATCGTGAAAGAAATAAAGATCGGCATCCAGATAAGTTACCTCATTTAGCCCAAACCGCATAAGCACATGCAAGATAAAATGCGAGGTGCATGTCCAACAATATTCATAATCTTCGCGGTCGCCTCTGACCGCTCGCAAATCGTCCGTTTCAAAATCCTCCATTTGCACCAGCACAACACCGGAGAGATTTTGTTCGGATAATATCCGGAAAGTCAAATCGTCCATACATAATATATATAATGCAAAAGGCTCTCGGCATGTTTTAAGCAGCGAATCATGCAAGGCAAGCAGTCGGGTGATATATCCGGCGTTTAACAACGTGCAAAATTGCCGCATGCAACTCACCTCTTAGGGAAATGTGTGAAAAAGTCGGCGATAACTTCGATGATCCGGGTTTGTTCGGCATCGGTCAGCACGGGATTGAGCGGCAGAGAGACAATGCATGCCGCCAGATGCTCGGTTACGGGCAGTTCTTTTTTACAGATGGCAAACCGCTCGGCATAGGCAGCGAAAGCGGGCTGCCGGTGCAGCGGTATGGGATAATGAATCAACGTTTCGACACCGTTGTCCGCCAAATATCGGCGGAAAAGATCGCGGGTTTCGGAGTCGGGCAGTTTAACCACGCACAAATGCCATGCAATCGTGCAACCAGTCGTCGGCTGCTGAAATTGCACGGGAACATCGCGCAGTTCATGTCGGTAACGTTTCATCAGCATCGTTTTTCGCAAGTTCCACTTTGCCATCAACGGTAGTTTGATTTTCAGAAAAGCCGCTTGCAATTCATCCAGGCGGCTGTTCAATCCATCGGCAGTATCCGCCAGGTAGCGGTCTTTCTGTCCGTAATGGCGCAGTTGCCGCAGCCGCTCGGCCTGCTCCGGCGAACGGCAGTATACGGCGCCGGCGTCACCCAGCGCGCCGAGGTTTTTCGTCGGATAGAAGCTGAATGCGCCGAAGTCGCCGATGGTTCCCGCCTGGCGTCCGTCGAGAATGGAACCGTGCGCCTGCGCCGTATCTTCAATCACGGCGACATCACTTCTGCCCAGTTCCGCAAGCAGTTGGCGGATTCGCGGAATATCCGCCATATTGCCGTATAGATGGACCGGCACAATTGCTTTTGTTTTTGGGCTCAACCGCTCGGCGAGCCGGTTGCAGTCCAGCATCCAGGTCACGGCATCCACCTCCGCGAACACGGGGATTGCGCCGATCGAACAGATCGCCGCCGCGGTAGGAATTGCGGAATTGGCGACGGTAACGACTTCGTCGCCCGGTTTTACGCCATGCGCAAGAAGCGCCAGGCGGATGGCGTCAGTGCCTGAATTGCAGCCGATCATATAGCCCGGACGGCGGTTGTCCAGCATGTGCGCCAGCTCTGTTTCAAACGCCTGCAAGCGTTCGCCCAAAATATAGGTTCCGCTGCCAATAATCTCCCGGAAGGCCGCGAGCAGTTGTTGTTCCAACTGCTGGTTCCAGGCGCCGACATTAAAAAAAGGAACTTTCATTTGCGCAGCACCTCATAATGATCCAGGTTATCGCGATAAAATTGCACGGTTTGCCGCAGTCCCCGTTCGAGGGAAACCCGCGGCTTCCAGCCGGTCGCCTGCTGAAATTTGCGGCAATCCGAAAAAATGCTGCCGATTTCGATGCGCCGCTGATCGATCGGGGCCGGCACGGATTGAATGGTGGCGCCGGGGCAACATTGTTGAATGATTTCAGCGACGCTGCGGATGCTGGCAATTTCACCGCCCAGATTGAAAAAATCGCCGATGCAAGCATCCGTAACGGCGGCCAATAGCAAGGCTTCGACCACATCATCGACAAAATGAAAGTCGCGCATCATTTCTCCCCCGCCATAAACGGTTAACGGAACGCCCCGGATGGCCCGGTTGATAAACCAGCCGACAAAGCCGAAGCGGGGGTCGGCTATGCATTGCCTGGGGCCGTACGTATTGGTCAGGCGCAGCGAAATCGTTTTTAGCCCGTAAGCCTTCGCATACAGAACGTGATATTGTTCGCCGGCCCATTTGTGAATTCCGTTTACGTCCGGCGGCCGCGGGGAATGCGCTTCATCAACCGGCAAATAAAGCGGCGGGCCGTAAAATTGCCGCGTGCTCGTATACACGATAACCGCTTCCGGGTTCAATTTCCGGCATGCTTCCATCAACTGCAAATGCGCCTTCGCATTCACTTCCAGATCAAAGAACGGGTCCGCCATGCTGAAGCTGTGCCCAACCTGCCCGGCAAGATTGAAGATGAAATCCTGCCCCCTTACCAGGCGGGCCAATTTCCGCCGGTCCCGCATATCGGCGTGCTCCACGCGCACATGGGCGCGCACCGGTTCGATATTGAACGGGTTGCCGCCGCAGTCGGAAAGCAGCGAATCCATAATCGTGACGTCCGCTCCCTCGCGCACAAGCCGAATGGCAAGATTGCTGCCGATAAATCCGAGACCGCCTGTAACAAGCGTTTTTTTCCCGGAAAAGGCCATTTCCGCACCTCCGCTAAGCTTAACGGAACACTTTTGTGCCCCGCTAACAGTATATGTGGACAAAGCTTGCAAGCCACGGCGCATGAATATGTACAAAAGCGTTTTAACAAATTGCCGAACTGTCCAAACAAATCGGCGAACGCGCCATATAATGTGGAAAAGCCTATATCATGACGGCGCCTGACGGCTCGTGTGACGATTGGGAGTGATAAAATGGGCGACGATTTTCAGGGGATTTATCCTTCATGGGAAGACGCCATGGAGGTGGCAACCGGTTACGGCGCGCCGGAAATTCTGGAGAAAGCGAAAATTGCCGTGCAAAAAATCAAGTCGGGGGAGGCGGTCTTTGAACGGGATACGATTTTATACGATGAGCCGCACTACTCCTATCCCGTAATTTCTTACCTGTTATATGCGGCATCCGCCGGAAACAACCGTTTGCGCGTCCTCGATTTTGGCGGCTCGCTCGGCTCGCTCTATTTTCAATGCCGGCCGTTTTTGGACGGTCTTGCGGAGTTAAGCTGGAATGTGGTGGAACAACCCGGTTTCGTGGAGTACGGCCGATCCCATGTGGCGGAAGGTCCGCTTAGTTTTTACCACACGATCGAGGAATGCATGGCGGAAGAAAAACCCGACGTGCTGTTGCTTTCCGGCATTTTGCAGTTGCTTAAGGACCCGTACGATTTTCTTTCCCGAGTATTTGCGCATCGCTTCAAGTACATCATTATTGACCGGACGCCAATGACGCAGGAGGAACACTTTTTGAGCGTCCAGTTCGTTTCCCCGGAAATTTATGACGCCTCTTATCCGTCGTGGTTTTTCAACCAGGACGAATTTATGAATTTCTTGGAAACGGAGTATGAAATTCTGGACTATTTTGATTCGTTCGAGAGTTGGGTAGTTGAAGGCATACACGCGCAAAATATGGGATTTTTGTTGCAACGGAGGGATTGGGATTGAGCGAATTTACCGGCAACTATGCCACATGGGAAGACGCGTTGGCGGATGCCGACGGATATGACGTTCCGCGCATTCTGGAACGGGTGCGGGAAGGCGCGCTCAAGGTGAAAAACGGTGAAGCCGCATATGAAATGGACTCGCTCACTTACGACAAGCTTGACTTTTTCCACCCGTTTCTGGCGCAACTGTTGCATGTCGCCTCGTGCAAAGGAAACAGGTTGAATGTGTTGGACTTCGGCGGTTCGCTCGGTTCCACCTACTATTTATACCGCAGCTTTTTCACGGAATTGAACGAGCTCAAGTGGAATATTGTGGAGCAGCCTCATTTTGTGCAAGTCGGCAGGCGGGAATTCGCGGAAGGTCCGCTGAAATTTTACTATTTCGTTGAAGATTGCATTGCCAAAGAACATCCGGACGTCATTTTATTTTCCGGCTCCCTGCAATATCTGGAGGATCCGTACGGATTTCTCGGGCACGTCATCCGCTTCGGATTCGAATATATTTTATTCGACCGGACGCCGTTTATCGATCTGGATGACCGCATCACACTGGAAAATGTCCCCGATTTTGTGTATGGCGCGAGCTACCCTGCGTGGTTTTTCAATGAACAAAACTTTCTCGGCATGTTTGCGGACGATTACGAACTGCTGGACAAATTCGATTCGTTTGAAAGCTGGGATCTTGGGGATACGCGGGCGCAAAACAAGGGAATGCTGTTTCGGCGCAAAATTGCCGGCGGGCTGAGCGGCGGGTAAAAAAGAAGCCATCAAGGCTGTGCAGTTCAGGGGAATGTTGGATGGCGGATCGACTTAAACCGATGGTGCCGCATCAGAGGCATGAACAGCCAACGGACGCCGGTCACCTGCGTCCGTTAAAACTTCCCCATGGTCATTTTTCGCAAAAATTACGGCAATTGCAACCGTTAGCGCGGACAGCCCCGTATAAGCGCATACCGCATACAAAATCTTCTTGCGGCCGGTCTTGATTTATATTAAAAATAACATAAGAAAACATTAAGGGGATGACATATGGCAAATTGGAAGCGCTTTACTTGAAAGTTGGACAACATTGCCAAGATTCGCCAGGAGACGGAAGACGTCACGAAGCAGGCAATAATCCTGGAACAGTTTGCCGAACAAATCAGAGGGATCAACAAATTGGTCAGCGATGTGGCGGACCAGACCCACTTGCTGTCGTTAAATGCGGCAATCGAGGCTGCCAGGGCGGGAGAACAGGGAAGAGGTTTTGCGGTGGTGGCGCAAGAAGTGCGGAAATTGTCGGAGCAAACCAAGCAATCGGTATTTCAGATAACGGAACTGATCGAAGAAACCGGCGCCAAAATCCGCACGATTTCCGACTCTGTGTCGAAGGCAAGCAGATTTGCCAGCGAAGTTCAGCAACAGTCGCGCACGGTGGACGATTCGTTCCGGAAAATCGTGGAGAGCATCGGCGCAAACAAACAGATGAACGAACGGATTGAGGCCGATCTTCATTCATTGCTCCTGACCATTTCGGAAATCGGCAAAACGCATGCCACGCTCGCCACGGCGTCGGAGAAGCTGGACTCGTTCATGCAGGAGCTGTAAAACTAGCAAAAAAAGCTTTGATACGCGTTTGCACCCGCTTTGGACATAAAGCGGGCATTTTGTTTATAATGGATGAAATGAGACGGTCTGATGAAAGGCAGATGAAGGATGGATAGCATGCAATCAACGTCAAATTTTCTAAAAACAATCGTTGCCGAGGATTTGCGGTCGGGCAATGTCAAAAGCGTCGTTACGCGTTTTCCGCCCGAGCCGAACGGTTATTTGCATATCGGGCACGCCAAATCGATTTGCTTGAATTTTGAGCTTGCGGACGAGTTTGGCGGCAAGACCCATCTGCGCTTTGACGATACAAACCCGCTCAAAGAAGACACGGAATATGTCGAGGCGATTAAAGAAGATGTAAGGTGGCTGGGCTTCGAATGGGAAGGGCTGTTTTTCGCGTCCGGCTATTTTGAGGAAATGTACAAGCGCGCCCAATTGTTGATCAAAAAAGGCCTGGCGTACGTATGCGATCTCTCCGCCGAGGAAATTCGCCAAACGCGCGGCACGCTGACCGAACCCGGGCGGGAAAGCCCGTATCGCAACCGCAGCATCGCGGAAAATCTCGACCTGTTTGCGCGCATGCGCAACGGCGAGTTCAAAGACGGGGAAAAAGTGCTGCGCGCCAAAATCGACATGTCGTCGCCAAATATCAATTTGCGCGATCCCGTGCTGTACCGGATCGCCCATTCCGCGCATCATAACACCGGCGACACCTGGTGCATTTATCCGATGTACGATTTTGCCCATCCGCTCGAAGATGCGATTGAAGGCGTGACGCATTCCATCTGCACGTTGGAATTTGAGGATCATCGCCCGCTGTACGAATGGGTGGTGCGGGAATGCGAAATGGAGCATCAGCCCAGACAATACGAATTCGCCCGATTAAATTTGACCAATACGGTCATGAGCAAACGCAAACTGAAACTGCTTGTGGACCAAAAAATCGTGGACGGCTGGGACGATCCTCGCATGCCGACCATTTCCGGATTGCGGCGGCGCGGGTATACGCCGGAGTCGATTCGCGCATTTTGCCGGGAAATCGGCGTAGCCCGCAGCTATAGCACGGTGGATGCCGCGATGCTGGAACATTTTATCCGGGAAGATTTAAAGCTGAAAGTTCCGCGCGTGATGGCGGTGCTGCGTCCGCTGAAAGTGGTCATCATAAATTACCCGGAAGGACAGACGGAATGGCTGGAAGTGGAGAACAATCAGGAAAATCCGGACATGGGAGTGCGGAAAGTTCCTTTTTCCCGGGAGATTTACATCGAGCGGGACGACTTTATGGAAAACCCGCCAAGCAAGTATTACCGGCTGTTCCCCGGCAACGAAGTACGTTTGAAAGGCGCTTATTTTATCACCTGCGTCGAAGCGGTGAAAGATGCAGCCGGCAACATAGTCGAGCTGCATTGCACCTATGATCCCGCAACCAAAAGCGGCGGCGGTTTCAGCGGGCGCAAAGTGAAGGGGACGATCCATTGGGTGGATGCCGCGCACGCGGTTCCCGCCGAATTCAGGCTGTATGAACCGCTAATTTTGGATGAAAACGATGATGAGGAAAAAGATTTCAGCGAGCGCATAAACCCGCATTCGCTCGAAATTGCGCTTGGGTTTGTCGAACCGGGCATGAAAACGGTGAAGCCGCACGATAAATTCCAGTTTTTCCGGCACGGCTATTTCAATGTCGATCCCCGCTTGAGCATGGGGGAGCGCCTTGTGTTTAACCGCACCGTTTCGCTGAAAAGCTCGTTTGACGCAAAAGCCCGAAAGTGACCGTCATTTGCGCACATACACAATCGATTCGTACAAATCCTTGCCGCTGTTGCGAAAGCGGAAGCGTTCGATTTTTTCGGTGGCGCAGCCCAACCCCAATTGTTCAAACAAATCGCCCACAAGCCGGTCAGTCTCCACGTATACGCCTTTGATGCGGGAGCAGCCGACCACGTAGGCAAGCCGCGCGTCATGCGCCAGGAGCTTGTCCTGGGCGATGATTTGCGCCGCCAGCAAATTGAAGTATTTCATGACATAATTGGCCATGAGCGGGTCGATTTCGCCGATCTGTTTGGCGAGCGGAGACACAACCGCGGCAACCGCGGGATGCGCCGGCTCGACGCGCCCTTTTGCCAATATGGAGGTAGCTGTTCCCCATGTGCCGCCGATCGTGCGTTTGTCGAGCTCGGCGGCTTCGCTTTTGTTTTCCATAAAGCCGAAAAAATATAAAAAGGGACGGGTGTTCCATACGTAACTGTAACGGTTCGGGTACGGCGGCGAGGTGACAACGCGATCGATCGGAGCGGGAATGTGCACGCCGGTTAATTGCGTCGCATCCGTATGGAACAAAGTGGCGGGCGTTTGCACCGCCTGCGCTGCCAACTGTTCCAAATCGGCAATCATTTGCTTAGCATGCCGCGAAAAGCTGCCCCAAACGTCGATGGCATCCGCCGACCGGTCGATAAAATGCAGTTGCAGCCGTCCCAGCGTCACATTGCTCAAATCCGGCACGAGCACGCCCGCCAACGCGAGCGTAAAGAAATCCCGCGTTTCTTGCGTCCGCGCCTGAACGCGGATCGTCTCGCGCAAAATCAGCAAATCTTTCAGCACGTCCTTGCGCCACCAACGGAAAACATTGTGTATCGGCGGCAGCGGAATGCCGATTTCGCCCACTTCCGCGTTTTTCAGCTCTGTTCGCCGCTTATGGAATATTTCCGCAATCGCCAAAAAGGTTTTCCGCAGCTTGTCCGGATTCACTTGCAGATTCGTTGCCGTACGGCAAACGAACGCTAGAAACGGATTGATTTCAAAGCCAAAGCTCCGCAAACCGCGAAATTTTGCTTGATAGAGCGTGGTGCCTGCTCCCGCGAACGGATCGAGTACAGTATGATGCGGCTTTGTTTCCATCGCCGCCAGCATCTCGTCCACCAAATCCGGCCCGAAGCTCGGCGTCAGGCGGAACCAGCGGTGCACCGGGCTCTCCAAACCGCCGCGAAAGGTGGACTGTCTGACATGAATCGGGCGATACACCACCCGCTCGGCGTGTTCTGTCACAACGACGGCTCCTTCCTCGATTGGTCGACTCGTCATTTCAGTCATAGTATAGCATCTTATTCATGGAAATGCGGAACATCATCTGGGCATACACCTATCTCTTGACGCATGCATACGATAGCAGGGAAAGAAACGTGAATGTTTGCAGACGAAGAGAGGGAGTGCATTAAAATGGCAAGTAGTTCAATTCGTTACTTCGCCACAGGCAACACCGCCAAAGGGTTTCACAGTTTGCTTGCTTCGGCGCTGCAGGGGCTGAAGCGGATCATCATGTTGCAGGGCGAGCCCGGCTGCGGGAAGTCTACGCTGATTCGGCAAATCGGCGAAGCGTTGGAAAGCCGGGGAACCGGCGTGGAATGGATCCATAGCGCCTTCGCCAGCAGTTCGGTAGACGGGGTAATCGACAGGGAAGCGCAATTGGGCGTTATCGCCGGCTCCGCCCGCCAAGCCGATGAACTTACGCGAGCTGGGGTGCGTTTTGCGACGATTGATTTGTCGCACGTGCTCGACGCCGCTAAACTTGGCGGCAAAGAAGCGGAAATCGCCAAATTGGCCAACTTGGTCGGGGAAGCGCGAACGCGGGCTTATGCGCATTTTGCCGACGCGCTCGCCATACACGACGAATGGGAAAAAATTTATATCGCCAATCTGGATAAGGATGCGGCAAACTTCGTAACCGAGAACATGATCAACATGATTTTCGGCAAGCGGGAACAGGCGCGGGAAGGCGTTATGTTCCACCGTTTTCTGGGAGCGGCCACGCCGGATGGAGCGGTTGATTTTATCGGCAATTTGACCGCAGGCGTAAACAAACGCTACTTCATCAAAGGCCGCCCCGGCACAGGCAAATCGACGATGCTGAAGCGTATTGCCGCGGTGGGCGCCAAGAGAGGTTATGCTGCGGAAGTTTACCATTGCGGATTCGACCCGGACAGTCTGGATATGGTGATCATCAGGCAGCTGGGCGTCGCAATCTTTGACAGTACCGCTCCCCATGAGTATTTTCCCGAACGTAAGAACGATGAGATCATCGATATGTACGAATTGGCGGTTGCGGATGGGACGGATGAACGGTTTCAGGAACAGTTGGATCATGTGAAAAGCCGCTACGCGGAAAAAATGAAGCTCGGCATCGAGTTTCTGGCGCAGGCGCAAGCTTCTTACAACCGTTTGCGGGAAATCTATGTGCACGCGGCGGATTTTAGCGGCAGCGAAAAAATTCGCGCGGAGATAATGGCGGATGCTATAGTTTGAACGGGCAAAAAGCGGGCGGGGACAAGACGGCGCAAGGCCCGCTTTTTGCCTGCCCGCCAACGGACAAGCTTTTTTGGCAAGCAATCCGGCAAGCAAACAATTGTCACGCAGTCATCGTTTTCCCACCAAAATTGTGCTACAATGAATTCTAAATTTTTTTGATGAAGGAAGATGGCACAGATGGGCAAGGCAGAAGAAAGCATCCAGATAGCGGATATCATTCATGCGGGCAGGGTGCTGCACCAGGTGGCGGAACCGACGCCGCTGCAAAAAAACGAACTCCTTTCGGCGCAATACGAGTGCAATATTTTTTTTAAAAGGGAAGACTTGCAAGTAGTGCGCTCGTTTAAAATCCGCGGCGCTTATTACAATATCAAAAGCTTGTCGGCAAAAGAACTGAAATCCGGCGTCGTTTGCGCAAGCGCCGGCAACCATGCGCAAGGCGTCGCTTATTCCTGCAACGCGCTGGGGATCAAAGGGAAAATATTTATGCCTACGACCACGCCCAGGCAAAAAATTTCGCAGGTTAAGCTGTATGGCGGCGACAATGTGGAAGTGGTGCTGACGGGAGACACGTTCGACGATTCGTTTGCGATAGCCAAACAGCACAGCGAAAAAGAAGGAATGAAGTTTATTCATCCGTTTGATGATGCGAAAACAATTGTCGGACAAGCTACTGTCGGCTTGGAAATCATGAACCAAACAGCCGACCCGATCGATTATGTATTTGGCACAATCGGCGGCGGCGGCTTAATGGCGGGCGTCGGCACTTACTTCAAAAGCGTCAGCCCGGAAACGAAAATCATCGGCGTCGAGCCGGCAGGCGCGCCCGGCATGAAGCGTTCGCTGGAAGAAAACCGCGTGGTGCCGTTGGATTCGATCGACAAGTTTGTCGACGGTGCGGCAGTGAAGCAAGTCGGGCAATTAACCTTTGACATTTGCCGCCAGGTATTGGATGATATAGTAATCGTGCCCGAAGGCAAAGCATGTTCAACCATTCTGGAATTGTACAACAAGAATGCGATCGTCGTTGAACCGGCTGGCGCCATCCCTGTCGCCGCGCTTGATTTTTATCGCGAACAAATTCGCGGCAAAACGGTGGTATGCGTCATCAGCGGCGGAAACAACGACATCGACCGGATGCAGGAGATCAAGGAGCGCTCGCTGATTTACGAAGGGTTGATGCACTATTTTATCATTAATTTTCCGCAGCGGGCGGGCGCGTTGCGCGAGTTTATCGACGGCGTGCTGGGTCCGAACGACGATATTACCCGCTTTGAGTACACCAAAAAGAACAACCGCGACAGCGGTCCGGCATTGGTCGGGATCGAGCTGAAATTCCGCGAGGATTACGAAGGGCTAATCCGGCGTATGAACGAAAAAGGCATTTCTTATATTGAAGTGAATAAAGACCAGCAATTGTTCAATTATCTTGTGTAGGAGATGACAATATGACGAAGGAAGCAGCTATCGCAGCTCAGCCGGAAAAAGATATCAACCGCAAAGTTGTCCTGTTGGGCCTTATCATCGGGATGTTTTTCAGCGCCATGGAACAGACGGTGGTAGGAACGGCAATGCCGACCATTATCGGCGTGCTGAATGGATTTAAAATTTTCGCCTGGGTCACCACCGCCTATCTGATTACCTCCACTACCGTCATTCCGATAGTCGGCAAATGGTCGGACATGTTCGGCCGCCGCAAATTGTATTTGTTCGGCATCATTATCTTTGTGACCGGATCGGGGTTGTGCGCGACGGCGACTACCATGGAGCAATTGATCGCTTACCGCGCCTTGCAGGGTATTGGCGGAGGCATGATTATGCCGCTCACGCAAACGATTGTCGGCGATATTTTCACAGCCGAGCAACGCGCGCGCTGGCAAGGCGTTTTTGGGGCGATCTTCGGCTTGAGTTCGGTAATTGGACCGCTCCTCGGCGGATTTTTGGTCGATAACATTTCCTGGCATTGGATTTTCCTGATTAACGTGCCGTTTGGGCTGTTGTCGGCAATTTTGCTTTATGCCGGATTAAAGCATGAAATTGTGGGGGACGCCAAAGCGGGAAACATCGACTGGCCTGGTATTGCGGTATTTGTTCCGGCGCTCGTGCTGATGCTTTTATGGTTAAGTTTTGGCGGCGACAAGTTTGCCTGGAATTCGTTCACAAGCTATGCGTTGATCATCAGTTCGCTCATTTTGACGATTATTTTCGCCATGGTCGAGACAAAGGCGGCGCAGCCGATCATCGACATGCGTTTGTTTAAAAACCGGGTTTTCACTGTGACGAATGTTCTGGGACTGTTGCTCGGATTCGGCATGTTTGGCGCGATCATGTTTGTGCCGATGTTTATGCAAGGAATTTTGGGCGTTTCGTCGACCAAAGCGGGATCGACCATGACGCCGATGATGATCGCGCTTATTATCGCCAGCATCATTGGCGGCCAACTGCTGCTGCGCTTCCGCTACCGCACCGTGTTGACGGTAGGCATGATCATTATATGCGCCGGCTTTTATATGATGAGCACAATGGGGCTTGCCACCACCATGTTGACAGCCTATTCATACATGATCATTTTGGGCCTTGGCATGGGGCTTGTGATGCCCACTTTGATGATTGCCGTGCAGAACGAGTTTCCGAAAAACCAATTGGGGGAAGTCACTTCCGCCTCGACGTTTTTCCGGGCGATCGGCGGCACGTTCGGCATGACCGTGTTGAATGCGGTGATGAACCATTCGTTGGGAGTGAAAGTGGCTGAGGGCGCCAAAACGCCGCAAATCCAAAATGACCCGCTGTTGAAGCAACTTGCGGACAACCTTCAGGATAAAATCGACGATTTGTTCAGCATTTTGATTCAGCCCGATTTGCTGCCCATCCAGGGGCAGCCGAAGGAAGTGATCCTGCACTTCATCAAAGTGGCATGGGCGGATTCATTTGTGCTTGTATTCCAGGTAGGGCTGGGCTTTCTCGTGTTGGGCGTGCTTGTAGCGCTTATGGTCGGCGGCGGCAAAATCAAACGGGATCGCAAAGCGAAAACAGGCGGCAGCTCGCCAGCCGAAACGCCGCAGGCTTAAATTGAACAGCTTGATATCGGGGAAAGCGCCGGAGTTGACGAATTTTGTCGGCTCCGGCTGTTGTTTTATAGCGAAATTTTCAACATGGAAAAGGATTTTCCAACCGATTTGTCGAAAGCATTGTTGAACAAAATGGATGCATTCGCATGGCTATCATCGCACGCAACGCCGAGGGGGTCTTTGTTTTAATGCGCAATTCGGCGGCATACACCATAACCGCAACAGCCATCACATTTTTAGCCGGAACGATATGGACTTTCATTTTTGTTCGGCTTGCCGGGGGCGGTTGGACCGTTTCAGTGCCCGTTGAATTATTAAACGCAATCGTGCCTGCATGCATAGCGGGGGCGACTTTTTCAGTATTGACCGGCGTATATAGGCGCAATTCCGCAAAACGGCATCACCCGTCGACCCAAAACGACGTTCGGTTTTTCGACTTTTTTCATCAGGCCAATGACGGTATGTTGCTCGTCGAGGTGGACGAGCGGGGAAGCATTAGTCGAATTGTTGACGTGAACGCGGTGCTTTGTGCGCAAATGGGCTTTATGAAATGGGAATTCATTTCGTTTGGAAAAGAAATATTGTCCGGATTAAACCGGGAATTGCTAGGCGGCGTATGGGAAAAGCTCCTCGTAAACGGCGGCTGCACCTTTGACTGGAAATTTGTTTCCAAGATGGATCGGCTGTATTGGTACGAAGTTAGCGCCAGCCGGACTTCTGTCGACGGCCAGGATGCGGTGCTGGGAATCTTGCGTGACGTGACCGAACGCAAAAGGTCGGAGCGAAAGATCCGAAAGCTGGCATTTTATGACGCCGTAACCGGATTGCCCAACCTGCGCGTGTTTGAAGAGCGTTTTTACCATGAATTGCATGAGGCCAAACGGAAACATTGCCAGCTTGCCGTGTTCGTCCTGGACATTGACCGGTTTCGCGTTTTTAACGATACGATGGGGCGCGCGTTCGGAGACAAGCTGTTAATGCGGGTAGCCGGCAGAATCAAAGGCTGTCTAAGCGACCGGGATTTGCTCGTACGCATGGACGGCGACGATTTTCGCTTGCTGCTCCCGCAAATTGCGGATGCGAAAGCGGCCGTCGAAATGGCCGAAAAGCTGCAGAAAGCGTTTCAGGACAGCTATATGATTGACGGAAACGAAGTTCATGCGACGATCCATATCGGCATCGCCTTGTACCCGACAGACGGCGAGGATTTGGAGACGTTGTACCGTTGCGCAAACTTCGCCATGTACCATGCGATCGAAAGAAGTGCGCCGTACCAGTTGTACGGACCGGAGATGAACCCCGGATTGCAGCAGTTGATGATGATCGAGAGCGATCTGAAGAGAGCGATCCAGCGGGGACAGTTCCAGATGTACTACCAACCGCAGGTCAACTTGGCCGACGGAAAAATGATCGGCATGGAAGCGCTGATCAGGTGGATTCATCCGGAAAAAGGACCGATCTCGCCAACGCAGTTTATTCCCGTCGCGGAAGAAACCGGCATGATCATTCAAATTGGCGAATGGGTGATCCGCGAAGTGTGCGCGCAGCAAAAAAGATGGCAGAACGAGGGGATTGCGCTTTTGCCGGTCGCCATTAACTTGTCGATGCGGCAATTTACGCAGTCTAACATCGTGGACGTCGTACGCGAGGCGTTGGCCCAAAATGATCTTTCGCCAGCATGCATCGTATTGGAAATTACCGAGTCCATGACGATGAATGCGGAAAGAGCCACTGACGTGCTGCGCCAGTTCCGCGGCGTGGGCGTCGGCATCCACTTGGACGATTTCGGAATCGGCTACAGTTCGTTAAACTATCTGAAACGTTTCCCCCTGGACAAAATCAAAATAGACCGTTCGTTTGTCCGCGATATGCTGGATGACGAAAATGACGCCAGCATCGTTTCCACCATCATATCGTTGGCTCACCACCTTGGATTGAAGGTCATCGCCGAGGGCGTGGAAAAACAGGAACAGTCGAAATTCCTGCAAGAGCAGCGCTGCGACGAAGTCCAAGGATTTTATTACAGCCCTCCCGTACCTTCCGCGGAATTGGCCAAAATGTTAAAAGCGCAATAGCCGCCCAACCGCGAGATGCGCAATCGTGTGGACCGGAAGTCCCCTGTTCGGATGCGGGACTTTTTGCTTATAAAACTGGTTGCCAAGAACTAGAAAATCATTGTATAATACTGGCATTAACGATAAAGGCAAAGCTATCGAAAGGTAGTGACGCAAAGCTGAGGGTCTAAAGCACTGCTTCATGCAAGCGGAGCAATGACAGCCTGGTTGCCGAGATATGTGTTTTTTTGCATATTGCGGCCCATTATGGCCGCATTTTTCATCTTAACCAACGGGAGATCATGAACAGCTCAATCTGCATACGGCAAAATCAATGATAGAGACAGGAAGGGGGAAAATAGCATTGATCAACAATGGCAGAGTCGAGTTTGGCGCGAATTATCTCCGCAGCGAAGCGCAACTTTCCCTGCTGGCCTTAATGCACAGCAGAACGGTGCTTGAAAGCATCGATTATGTTTCGACCGGCACGATTTCCTATGCGGAGGGAGATATCCTGGAAGTGGAGATCTTCGACACCGAACGATTCTCGCTGGGCGAGACCTTAAAGGTTACCGTCTATTCGCCCATCGGGATTTTCACGTTCTACTCCACAATCATTGCCAGGGCGGAAGATGCGTTAATGATTTTCCATCCCCCGGAGCACCAGAAGAAGTTCGGAGAGAAGCGGGATTATCCCCGCATACCGGTTACGAAGGAGGCCTCGATTATTAGTTTAAGCGCTCCAAGCGAAACGGACGTTATTTCGCCGGACCTGCCGCTTGCAGTCAGTTTGCGGAATATGAGCATGGGCGGCATCGGATTTGTCGTGGAAGAAACGTTGCATATCCCGGAACGCGCACGATTAACGCTGGAACTGGAATTTGACGAGCCGTTCGCCTGTACGATGGAAGTTGTCAGAAACAAGCCGGAGACGGATGGCTTCAACTACATCGGCGCGAAATTTGTCGATTTGCAAGATCCGTTGTTTTCATTTTTGCGCAGTTACATCCTGCACGCGCAGGTGGAACTGTATTATCAAAACAAAATCGCCAACAAACATGATCAAAGCAAAGAAAAACGCCACTATCGTTCATTGGTATAGCGGGCGGCCCGCATCCTTCCGGATTAATTCGGAGGGATTTTTTTTGTCCTGATGCATCTGTACCACTATAATGCCTAAACTGTAGCAACAAATTGGCGAATAAAAGTAAAAAATATCACAGTCCAATAAATACCTGTATATTATACTAAAAGAGCTTTTTTTTATTTGCTGACAGCCGCAAAAAATGTGTGTTCAGAAGCGGGTGATGGCGTTTACAACATTTATTGTTGCTACATTTTTTAGTTGCTGTTATGATGATATTAAAACCAAAATTTGAATTTTTCTTGAACAAAATTAGGTGCGTTTTTGGTTGCAAGTCCAGATGGGAAAGGGGATACATGGCATGTCAACCGTATTGCCGAAAGTGAATGAGCTTGGTTTTTTTCAGTTGCGGCTGGAATCGATCGGCGGATTGGGCGCCAATTTGGCCGGGAAGATGCTGGCGGAAGCCGGGGTGGTAGGCGCGGGACTGAACGGCGTGAGCTTCTCGTCTTACGGTTCGGAGAAAAAAGGCTCGCCCGTGAAAGCGCATATCCGCTTTTGTGATCCGGAGACGAAAATACGCGACACTTCTCCGGTCGAGCGGCCGCATGTGGTTGGTATTTTCCATGAGAATTTGGCCAAGACAATCAACGTTGTCAGCGGCATTTACGAGGACAGCATCGTACTGGTCAATTCCACAAAAAGCCCGGAAAAATTGAAAGAAAAACTGAAAATGGTTGCGGGGACCATTGCCGTAATCGATGCCACCGGCATTGCCCTCGAGGAAAACAACCGCGTAAACATGGCGATGTTAGGCGGTTTATTCCGTTTATGCAGCTTTTTGGACCCGCAAATTATGCGCGATGTCATTCGCAATTCCCTGATCAAAAAATATCCGCAGGCGGTGGAACCGGCGCTGCGCACCTTCGAGCGCGGGTACAACGAAGTAAAGTCCCAGACGTTCGCCTTGCCGAAAGGCGCGCAAATGCCCGCCTACACGCGCATGGATACTCCCATTCTCGGCTACGAAACGCAGGCGATTGGCGGGACGATTATCAATCCCGGCAACAGCATCCTGAAAGATTTAAGCATTTCGCGTTCCGGGATGATGCCGCATTTCGATCAGGAAAAATGCATCCATTGCGCCAACTGCGACAATGTTTGCCCGGATTTCTGCTTTGTTTGGGAAGAACAGCCGGATAAAAAAGGCCGCCCGCAAATGTTCCTGCAGGGCATTGACTATCAATATTGCAAAGGCTGCTTGAAGTGCGTCGTCGCTTGCCCCACGGATGCGCTTACCGAGGCGCGCGAATACGACGACGGCTACGCGGATGAACACAGAGTGGCCCATCGCTGGAATTTGATAGCGAATTGAAATCCCTAATTAAAATCGAGAGGTGAGCATGCCGATGGCGATTGAGATTAAACGCGAAGTGGGCGCCGGGAAAGTGGAACAGCGCATGGTGTACGAATCCGGCAACGAGATGGCCGCCTACGCCGCGCATCAGATCAACTACCATATCATGGGGTATTTTCCGATTTCGCCTTCCACCGAAGTTGCGCAATTTCTGGATTTAATGAAAGCAAACGGCCAACATGACATCAAGCTGATTCCGGCGGACGGCGAACATGGTTCGGCCGGAATATGCTACGGCGCCTCCACGGGCGGCGGCAGGGTATTCAATGCGACCAGCGCCAACGGTTATCTGTATATGCTGGAACAGATGCCGGTGCAATCGGGGACGCGGTTTCCGATGGTCATGAACCTGGTTTGCCGTTCGGTGTCCGGCCCGCTCGACATTCACGGCGATCACTCCGATCTGTATTATGCGCTTTTAACCGGCTGGCCGATCTTGCTTGCGCGCGATCCGCAGGCGGTTTACGACATGAACCTGATCGCGCTGAAACTCGCGGAGGATCCGGAGGTGCGCCTGCCTGTCCTGGTCGCGTTTGACGGTTATTTTACTTCGCACCAAAAACGCCGGGTTTGGACGATCGCCGAGCGCGAAGACGTGCTGAACTTCGTGGGCAAAACTCCGCCGGACGGTTTCTTGCATACGCTCGACCGCAACAATCCGATAACGGTCGGACCGTATATGAACGAGCCGGACTATATCAACAACTGCTATCAACAATCCGTAGCAATGTATAACGCCGAAAAAGTATACGACCGCATCCGCCAGGAATATGCGGAGCTTACCGGACGCGATTATCCGCACCTTGACTTGTACCGCATGGAAGATGCCGAAGTGGCGGTTTTCCTGCTCAATTCCGCTGCCGAGATCACCAAGGATGTGGTCGACCAGCTGCGGGAAAAAGGCGTCAAGGCGGGTTCGATCTCGCCCAATATCATCCGCCCGTTCCCGGCAAAACAAATCGCCGAGGCGCTGCGCAACGTCAAAGCCGTAACCGTCGGCGATCGTGCGGACGGATACGGCGCGCACGGCGGCAGCATGGCGAATGAAATCAAAGCCGCCCTGTATACCGCGGGCAACCGCGACACGCTGGTCATCAACCGGATTTACGGCCTAGGCGGCAAAGACTTTTATGCGGAAGACGCCCAGCACTTTTTCCAACTGGCGATTGACGCGGCAAACAGCGGAAAAGTTGCTGTGCCATACGATTATTGGGGCCACACGCCCGGCGACCCGGAAAAAGCGCCGAAGCGCATTGTCAGCCCGTTGAAATACGAAGATCTGAAAACAGGGCTGATCACGGTAAAACAAGATGAGGAAACAGGCAAGCTGAGCGTGAAAATCCCGCCGCTGCGCAACCTGACGGGAAAACCGAAGCGGATTTCGTCCGGTCACGGCGCCTGCCCCGGTTGCGGCATTTTCTCCGGCCTGGAGCTGTTCTTTAAAGGCATTGAAGGCGATATCATCGCCCTTTTCCATACCGGATGCGCCATGGTAACCACCACAGGGTATCCGTATTCCGCGCATAAAGCGACTTACATTCACAATCTGTTCCAAAACGGCGCCGCCACCTTGTCCGGGTTGGTCGAAATGTTCTGGCAGCGGAAAAAACGCGGCGAACTGGATCATCTTGGTTTGAAGGACGACTTCACGTTCGTCATGATCACGGGCGACGGCGGCATGGATATCGGGATGGGGCCGGCCATCGGCGCGGCGTTGCGCGGTCATAAGATGATCATTGTCGAATACGACAACGAAGGCTACATGAACACGGGCGCGCAATTATCGTATTCCACGCCGCTCGGGCACAGAACTTCAACGTCCAACGTCGGCAAGTATCAAGGCGGCAAGCTGTTCCATCATAAAGATACGGCGCAGATCATGGCGGCGACCAACATCCCGTATGTGTTTACCGGATCGGAGTCGCATCCGCAGGACCTCGTGAAAAAGGGCGCCAAAGCGCAATGGTACGCGCAACATGAAGGGCTTGTGTACGGCAAAATTCTGATCACTTGCCCGCTTAACTGGTTATCGCAAGAAAAAGACGGCTGCACGATTTTGGAAAGGGCTGTCGACTCCTGCTTCTTCCCGCTATATGAAGTGGAGCGCGGCATTACCAACATCACCTATAACCCGGAGGAAAAAGGCAAGCGGATTCCGGCCAGCGAATGGCTGAAGATGATGGGCAAAACGAGACATTTGCTCAAACCGGAGTATGCCGAAACGCTGCGCGAATTTGAACAGGAAATCGAACGCCGCTGGCGGAAGCTGAAAGCAAAGCACGAGCATCCGGACCTGTAAACAATAAAAAATCGGCCACCGATTGCGAAATCGGTGGCTTTTGATTTAGGCGCACGCCGCCAAACGTCACATGATTTTTTTTTCATCTTCGGACAGCACGTATACTTTCCGATTTTTCTTCACACCGAACTTGCGAGCCTGCTTGACGTCATTCATAAACACGTCGATTTTTGCGCCTTTGATGGCGGAGCCGGTGTCTTCGGCTGTACGGAAGCCGATTCCCTCGATATATACTTTTGTGCCGATAGGGATGACCTTCGGATCGACGGCAATTGTGCGCCCTTCCTGCGCATGCGTTCCGCTTGCGGTGATGCCGTACAGCGGATGGCCAGGCCTTTTGCCTGTAGATTCAACTCCGGCGGTATAAGCGGTCAAAGTCGCTTGTAAAACCTTTACTACGCTTGTTTTTTCATCTATCGCCGGAATGGATTCAAATGTTTTTGCCCCCGGAATATGTAATACAGTCCCGATCTGCAGTAGCCTCGGCTCGTTTATATGATTTTTTGTTTGCAATAATTCGACCGAGGTGCCGAAAAGTTTGGCGATTCCGTATAGCGTGTCGCCTTTTTTGACTGTATAGGTGATGTCCGCTTGTGTCTGCTTGTTTGCGGCGTTTATCGGCGCGGCGGGTTGTTTGGCCGGTGTGGCGCGAGTTTTGGCGACAATGGAGTTTGCTTTCGCTGCCGATTGCGCCGCCGATTGTCCCGCCGATTTTGTTATCGCCGGCACGCTAGTTTGATATGATTGCGCAGCAATTGCGCGTTCAGCTTTTGATCCTGCGAGGCCGTTGGCCCGAGCGGTTAAGGCGGCCATGAGGCTCAAGCAAGCCAAAACGAATGTCGCGCGCAAGATGAAATGCTTAGTCAAGTGATTCTCCCTCCTTGCTACTAGAATTTCCCGTTTTTCACGAGACTATACAGCAGGAGGAAGAATATTTGGGAAATGCGAGAATGGAAGAAAAGGATAAGACGATCAGTCGGAGCTTTGAATAACCAGAAGCAAGCCGGAAGAAATGGTGATTTCGCCTTCATCCGCCGTGATCATGTTGCTGATGCCGAGCGATTGTCCGATTTGCAATGTGGCGTCGACAAGCGGATATTGGAAGCCCTGCAGGTTGATGCCGGCGACTGTCAACGTGAACGGCAGCAGCGAGACATGGGTGAAGCGGCTTTTGCGGATGACGGTCCGGCTGTCAATCAGCCGGATTTCGTTTTTTTCGCCGCAGATGCGACACGGGATGCCTTGCTCCACCGCCCGCCGCAACAGGTGCACATTGGCAAGCGTATGGTCAAAGCGCGTGCCGATTGCGCCGCACAACACAATTTCGCTTGGCGCCGGCCGCAATTTAAGCGCCGTGTCAAACGCCATCTCCGTATCGGTCAAATCCTTCATCACCGGATCGCAGGCGAAAAATTGGCCGCTTTTTTCCCGGATGATGCCGAGCTGCCCGGCATTGACGGAATCGAAATCACCCAGGGCGATATCGGGCCGAATGTCGTGCTCAAGCAAAAACCATGCGCCCCGATCGGCGCCGATAATCAAATCATGTTCCTGAATTTCGGCAAGCGCCCACTCTCCCAGTTGCCCGCCCGAGAAAATTACAACGCGTTGCATGTCGCGCCCGACCTTCCACAAAGAAAATATTTGATGAATCATCAATACCGTTATTGTAAAACCAGCCCGTTACGAAGGCAAATGTCATATTCATTCAGGGACGTTCGGAATCGGCATTTGCAGCGGGCTTGATAACGGGGAGCGCGTTCGCCAGCACCCGGATCTCGAGCGGCGTTTCCCCGGCAAATTCCCCGTCTTTATGCACTGCCAAGGGGGTCTCGGAACGAATGAGAATATGGCTTCCCCGGTGAAAATGGACGGCCGGGTGCATCGCATGCTTTCCGGAATATACAAGCGGAAATACACGCAAAAACTCCAATTTGCCGATGCGGTTTACGATGCAAATTTCCGCTTGCCCGTCATCGGGCCGCGCCGTGGGGCATATTTTCATGCCGCCGCCGATATAGGGGATGTTCGCGGTAGCGACAAGCCAGACGTCCGGATAGACGAACGTTTCGCCATCCACGACCAACTCCACGGAAACAGGTTTGTAAGCAAACAATACCCGGACGACGGTGAGAAAATAGGCGAGAAAGCCTAACCCGATGCGGTTCAGCCACTTTTTATAGGCGGCGCGGTTGGTTTCCTGCGCCACTTTGCCGTCGAAGCCGGCGCCGATTGAGCTGGCGGCGATGCCTTGCCTAAGCGAAAGAATGTCAATGGAAAGCGGCTTCGTGTCGGCAAACAATAATTTGAGCGCTTCCATTTGATCTTTTGGGATGAGATGTCCGCGGGCAAAGTCGTTTCCCGATCCGGCGGGGATATGCCCGAAAGGGAGCATGCTGTTGGCTTGAAAAAGACCGGTTATAACCTCATTTACGGTTCCGTCGCCGCCTAACGCCACGATTTTCCGAAATGTTTGCGCGGATGCCATGCGCTGCGCATACACGCTTGCGTCTCCGGGCTTTTCCGTAAACAAAACTTCATAAGGCCGGTTTTCCTTAGCCAAAGCGCGGGCGATTTTTTTCCAGGTTTTTTTGCCGCGTCCGTTGCCGGAAACGGGATTGACGATAAAACCGATCATGGATTTCCTCCGCTTTGCCGGTTGGATAGGTTCTGTCATTATTTTGCGGGTTGCGTCGCCATTTGTAAAGAAAAATCGAAACGGGCAGTTTGCCAACAAAAGCGGGTAAAGTCTATAATATTAACCAGGAAGAGGTACTGCCAAATACAGAAGATAGGGGTTGGGAAAGTTGGAGATGAAATACCGGAGGTTAGGTAGATCGGGACTGAAGGTAAGCGAGATCAGTTTGGGCAGCTGGCTTACATACGGCAATTCCACGGAAAAAGAAACGGCGACCAAAACGATAGACAAAGCATATGAACTGGGCGTCAACTTTTTTGATACCGCCAACGTGTATGCGCACGGCGAAGCGGAAAAAATCGTCGGGGAAGCTTTGCGGCGGTATCCGCGGGAGTCTTACGTCGTCGCGTCCAAAGTGTTTTGGCCGATGGGCGATGGGGTAAACGAACGCGGTTTGTCGCGCAAGCATGTGTTTGAGCAGGCGCATGCCACGTTAAAGCGGCTTGGGCTTGATTATATCGATATTTACTATTGCCATCGCTATGATCCCGAAACACCGGTGGAAGAAACGTTGCGGACATTCGACGATCTTGTGCGCCAGGGCAAGGTGCTGTATATCGGCGTCAGCGAGTGGACGGCGGCGCAAATACAGGAAGGGCTGCGGGTTGCGGATCGTTATTTGCTTGATCGGATTGTCGTAAATCAGCCTGTATATAATATGTTCAATCGATATATAGAAAAAGACGTCATTCCGGTAAGCGCGGCGAACGGTATCGGACAAGTGGTCTTTTCGCCGCTTGCGCAAGGTGTATTGACCGGCAAGTATAAACGCGGCGCGGCGATCCCGCAAGGAACCCGCGCGGCCGATCCGAAGTCGAACGCGTGGATCAAAAACTTGCTGACAGACGATGTGCTGTCCAAAGTCGAGAAGTTGACGGAGATCGCTCGCGAACTGGACATGTCGCTTGCGCAGTTGGCGCTTGCCTGGATTTTGCGCCAGCCCAATGTGGCCAGCGCGTTAATCGGCGCAAGCCGTCCCGAACAAGTGGTTGAAAATGTCGCCGCGGTAGGCAAAACGATCCCGCAAGAAGCGCTGGAACGCATCGAGGCCATTTTGGCATAGCCCGCAATAAAGGAACGATGTGAGTTGGGGCCGCGTAGAAGCGGCCTCTTTTGCGGTTTTTGAATATTTTGCTTCGCTGGAAAGAAGTGAATGAATGGTGAATGTTCCTTTTGCGGCAGCCGAATCATTGCAACTTGTGGATGTATCGGCGCGGGCGATGGATGAAACAATCTTGCTGCCGTTTGCCTTTGATGAACTGTATTGCCGCGGCGCTGCGCAAGGATGGGTGCCCGCCGTCCATATTTGGCGGCACAACCGCGCGTTTGTGCTGGGCTTGCGCGATCGGCGGTTGCCCTTTGCGGAAACGGCGATGCGCGAACTAACGGCGCAAGGCTACTCCGTTTGTGTGCGCAATTCCGGCGGCGCGGCGGTGCCCCTTGATCCCGGAGTGGTAAATATTTCGGCCATCATTCCGAAGCCGCAGGCGAAGGCGGATATACGCGCCGATTTTGTGGAGATGGCGCAGCTTATCCGGGCGACTGTCGCACGGATTTCCGGCCTGGCGATTAAAGATGGAGAAGTAGGCGGCGCCTATTGCCCCGGAGAATTTGATTTAAGCGCTGCCGGAAAAAAGTTTTGCGGCATTTCGCAACGCAGGCAAATCGGCGCCATTGTCGTGCAGGCGTTTGTGAACGTGGAAGGAGATTCCGGAAAGCGCGCGGAAGCGGTGCGGCATTTTTACCAAACCGCAAGCGGAAAAGTACCGGGCGAACAGGAAAAGTCTTACCCGCTTGTGGTCAAGGACATGATGGCCAGCTTGTCCGAATTTGACCCTGCCATTACCGTGGATAAGTTTACCGTTGCCCTCATCAGCGTATTGCAAGAGCGCATTGCCCTTTCCGTTAAGGCATATCCCCCGGAACTCAAGGCAAAGCTCGGACAGACCATTCAACTGCTTAAAGAGCGCTACGACCGTTAGTCCGATGCAAAAACAGCAGCAATCCTTCCGGCAATTCGCTTTGCCACAAGCCCCATGTATGTCCTCCCGCTTTTTCGCGGTATGCCACTTCCGCTCCCCGCTCCACAAGCAATTTATGCGTCAGACGATTGTAACCGAGAAAATCGTAAACTCCGGTTTCCGTCTTGACCGCTGTTTCGTCCGCGCCGATCAGCATGTACATATGCAGGTGGGACAGGTCGTGGAATGCGGCTATTTTCCCCTGCGTTTTCGGCAGGAAAGCGCCCGACAACGAAATAATACGCCGAAAAAGGTGCGGCGCATCAAGCGCAATATGCAGCGATACGGTTCCCCCTAACGAGTCGCCCGCCAAAATCCGCCTGTTCGCCACGGCATCAACCGCGTAGCGCGATTCGATATACGGCACAAGTTCCTCGGCAAAAAACCGGGTGTACGCGACAAAGCGCGCGCCGTAAGGCGAATATTCGGCTGTGCGCACCTTTTTGTCCACACTGATTCCCACAATGATTACAGGTTCGATGCGTTCTTCCAAAATCAACCGGGTCGCATGCGTGGCAATCCGCCCCATACTGAAGAAATCGTCGCCGTCCTGGCAGTAGATGACCGGATAGCGGCTTTTTTCGTCATAGCCGGGCGGCAGGAATATTTTGCACTCGCGGACTTCGCCAAGCAGCGCCGAGTTGATTTGTTCTTTTGCCATTTTGCGTTTATAAATTAGCGCTTCATCCATTCATGAAACCTCCTCGGTTGGGTGAAACTACAAGCTGGTTGGGCAAACGCCAAATTTTTGATTTTCGTGTGACTTTTTTAACAGTTTATATAGACATCCAGGTGACTGTATTATATAATTTAAATACCTGTTATACAAGTTAATTTACAGCATAGGTTGCCAAATAGGAGTTATTGACGAATTAGTTTTATATAACAGATCATCTTTAATTGTACTACAGCTTGTGAATTTAACCATCCTTTATCGAGGTGATTCGCATGAATAGTGTCAAGGCCAAGGAATTGCAACAGATTCAGTACGCGGCGATGCAGCCGATCACGATGTTTTCCATTTTGGATAATCAGGGCAACGTCAAGCCAGGGGCCGCTGCGCCTGAATTGACGAACGAGCAGCTGCGCGAGCTGATGCGCAGAATGGTGATTACCCGCATTTGGGACCAGCGCGCCGTCAGTTTGGGCAGACAGGGACGGCTTGGTTTTTATGCGCCTGTCTCCGGGCAGGAAGCGGCCATGATCGGCAGCCAGTTTGCGTTGGCGAAAGACGATTTCATTTTGCCGGGGTACCGCGATATTCCCGAATTGATCTGGCATGGGATGCCGCCCCATATGGCGTTTTTGTATTCGAAAGGCCATCAGCAAGGCGGACAATTTCCGGCGGACTTTCACGGCTTGATGCCGCAAATCATTATCGGAGCGCAAATCGTGCAGGCTGCGGGCGTGGCCATGGGCCTGAAAAAACGCGGCAGGAAAAATATCGCGATCACTTATACGGGCGACGGCGGCAGCTCGCAAGGCGACTTTTACGAAGGGATGAATTTTGCCGGCGTGTTTAAATTACCGGTCATCTTCTTCGTGCAAAATAACGGCTACGCCATTTCCGTGCCGCGGGAAAAACAGACCGCAGCCGCTACGCTTGCCCAGAAGGCAATAGCGGCGGGCATAGCCGGCGTGCAAATCGACGGCATGGATGCGCTTGCCGTTTACCAGGCGGTAACGGACGCCAGGGAAAGGGCGCTGCGCGGCGAAGGGCCGACGCTGATCGAAGCGGTGAATTACCGGTTCGGCCCGCATTCGTTATCCGGCGACGACCCGACCCGCTATCGTTCGAACGAAGAGAAGGACGAATGGGAGCATAAGGATCCGTTGCCGCGCCTGCGCAAATATTTGCAACGTTTGGGCATTTGGAGCGAAGAGGACGAGACGAAAGCGATTGACGAAGGCAAGACAATGGTAAACGATGCGATCAAGAAAGCGGAAAGCGTCGAGAAAATGACGATTCCGGGGCTGATTGACACGCTGTTTGCAGTTACTCCGGAGTATTACCAGGAACAGGCCGCAGAGTTTGCGAAACAGGAGGGCTGACGGAAAATGGCGCAAATGACGATGATTCAAGCGATTACCGACGCGATGCGGGTAGAATTGAGAAGAGATGAAAACGTGCTTTTGTTTGGCGAGGACGTCGGCCATTACGGCGGCGTGTTCAGAGCGACGGAAGGTTTGCAAAAGGAATTCGGCGTAGAGCGCGTATTTGATACGCCGCTTGCGGAATCGGGCATCTGCGGCCTGGCGATTGGTCTTGGGCTGCAAGGGTATCGCCCGATTGCGGAAATCCAGTTTGTCGGCTTTATCTTTGAAGCGTTGGACTCGATCATCAACCAGGCGGCGCGGATGCGTTTCCGCTCGGGCGGGCGCTACCACAGCCCGATCGTTTTCCGCACGCCGTTCGGCTCGGGGGTTAAAGCGGCGGAATTGCATACCGACAATCTGGAAGGCCTGATCGCGCAAAGCCAGGGTATCAAAGTGGTCATTCCGTCCAATCCTTACGACGCGAAAGGGCTGTTGATTTCAGCGATTCGCGACGAAGATCCGGTATTTTTCATGGAGCATATGAAGCTGTACCGTTCGTTCCGGCAGGAAGTGCCGGAAGGCGAATATACGGTGCCGATCGGCAAAGCGAATGTGGTGCGCGAAGGGTCGCATGTCACGATTATCACCTATGGAGCAATGGTGCAAACTTCGCTGAAAGCAGCCGAAGAAATCGAGAAATCGCGCGGCGTCAAAGCGGAAGTGATCGATTTGCGAACGGTCAGCCCGCTGGACATGGAAACGATTATAACGTCGGTGAAAAAGACGAATCGCGCCATCGTGGTGCAAGAAGCGCAAAAATCGGCGGGTATTGGCGCGGAAGTGGTCGCCCAAATCAACGAAAAAGCGATTTTGCATTTGGAAGCGCCCGTTTTACGCATTGCGACGCCGGATGTGCCGTTCAACTTCCCGATGATGGAAGAAGAATTGGTGCCCGATGTAAAACGGATTATCGACGGGATGAACCGCGTGCTGGATTTCTGAGTTTGCGCTTACGAAGCCTGATTGCTGACGCAAACCGTTTAGGAGGTTTTACCTATGGCGTTATTTGAATTCAAGCTGCCGGATGTCGGCGAAGGGATGCACGAAGGCGAAATTGTGAAATGGCATGTCAAACCTGGGGATACGATAGATGAGGACCAGGTGCTTTTGGAAGTGCAAAATGACAAGGCGGTCGTAGAGTTGCCGACCCCTGTTAAAGGTGTTGTAAAAGAAATCAAGGTTCCCGAGGGCACGGTCACGACTGTGGGCAGCGTGCTTGCCGTGATTGACGCGGAAGGAGCGCTGCCGGCTGCGGCGGGCGGCGGTCAGGCTGCCGAAGCTGCGCCTGCGGAGCCTGTTCCCGCGGCATCCGCGCCGGCGCAGCAGGCTGCGCCACCGCAACCGGCGCCGGCGATTCCGCCGGCAGCCGCAGTACCGCCGGCGGCGGCTCCCGCGCCCGCCGCGCTGAACGCGGCCGGCAAGCGGGATGGACGGGAAGTGTTGGCTACGCCAAGCGTCCGCAAACTGGCCCGCGAAAAAGGCATCGATCTTGCTTCCGTTATCGGAACAGGCAAACATGGTCAAGTTACGCGCGAAGATATTTTGAACTATCAGCCGAATGCCGCGGCAGCGGCGGCTCAGGCCGAACAAGCGGCGCCGTCCGCCCAGGCACCGCAGGCTGCGCAAGCGCCGGCGGCAGCCGCACCGCAGGAAACCTTCGCTGCGGAAGAACGCGTTCCGTTCAAAGGAATCCGCAAGGTGATTGCCGCTGCCATGGTCAAATCCGTCTATACGGCGCCGCACGTTACCGTGATGGACGAAGTGGACGTGACAAGACTGGTGGAATTCCGCGAAAAGATGAAGCCGCTCGCCGAACAAAGAGGCGTCAAGCTGACATATCTGCCGTTTATCGTCAAAGCGTTGATCGCGGCGGCGCGGAAATTTCCGGTTATCAACGCGTCGCTTGATGAGGAAGCGGGCGAGATCGTTTATAAAAAGAACTATCATATCGGCATAGCCACCGATACGGACAACGGCTTGATCGTGCCGGTCGTCAAAGACGCCGACCGCAAAAATCTGTGGACGATCGCGAACGAAATCCGCGATCTGGCGGCCCGGGGCAGAGACGGCAAACTTGCTCCGCAGGAGTTGAAGGGAAGCACGATTTCGATCACGAATATCGGATCGGCAGGCGGTATGTTCTTTACGCCGGTAATCAATTATCCGGAAGTCGCGATTTTGGGAACCGGCCGCATTACCGAAAAACCGGTTGTCAGAAACGGCGTGTTGGCAGTAGGCAACGTGATGGCGCTGTCGTTAAGCTTTGATCACCGCATCATTGACGGCGCAACCGCGCAGCATGCTCTAAACCATATCAAGCAACTGCTGGAAAATCCCGATTTGTTCGTGATGGAGGTGTGATCGATGGTTGTTGGAGAAGTGACAAATGAAGTTGACGTGTTGGTGATCGGCGCCGGTCCCGGCGGGTATGTTGCCGCCATCCGCGCCGCACAGCTTGGCAAATCGGTTACAGTCGTGGAAAAGGACGAGGTGGGCGGCGTATGCCTGAACCGCGGATGCATTCCGTCCAAAGCGTTGATTTCCGCCGCGCATAAATATGAAACAATCAAGGATTCGGGCGAAATCGGCATCAGCGCCGAAGGGGTCAAAGTCGACTTCGCCAAAGTGCAAACATGGAAAAACGGCATCGTCAAGAAATTGACCGGCGGCATTTCCTCCTTGTTCAAGGGAAACGGCGTTCAGGTTGTGAAAGGCGAGGCGTTTTTCACGGCGCCGAACGAAGTGCGCGTTGCCAGCGAATACGAAGGAGCGCGTTATCGCTTTAACCATTGCATTATCGCGACCGGTTCGCGTCCGATTGAATTGAAAAGCTTTCCGTTTGGCGGCAGAATCTTGTCGTCGACAGAAGCGCTGGCGCTTACGGAGATCCCGGAAAGCCTTATCGTCATCGGCGGCGGTTATATCGGCACGGAACTTGGGCAAACGTTCGCCAAGCTGGGCACAAAACTGACGATTCTGGAAGGAACGGACTCGATTTTGCCCGGCTTTGAACAGGACGCCACCAGGCTCGTCGTCAAAAACCTGACGAAACTGGGCGCGGAGATCGTAACCAATGCGATGGCGAAAAGCGCGAAGCAGACCGATAAGGATGTTACGGTAACTTATACCGTCAATGGCGAAGAAAAGAGCGTTACCGCCGAATATGTGCTGGTTACGGTCGGACGCCGTCCCAACACCGACGAGTTGGGTTTGGAAATGATCAATTTGCAGAAAAATGAACGCGGCTTTATCCAGGTTGACGACAAAGGCCGCACCAACATCCCGAATATTTACGCCATCGGCGATATTGTTGCCGGACCGGCGCTCGCGCATAAAGCTTCTTATGAGGGAAAAGTCGCGGCCGAAGTGATTGCCGGGCAGGCAAGCGCCGTCGATTACAAAGCCATTGCCGCCGTTGTCTTCTCCGATCCGGAAATTGCCGGAGTCGGCTTGACAGAGGCGCAAGCGAAGGAAAAAGGCCATAACGTCGTGGTCGGGAAGTTCCCGTTTGCCGCCAACGGGCGGGCGTTGTCGCTGGGGGCGGCGGAAGGCTACGTCAAGCTCGTGGCCGACAAAGAAACGGGGCTGGTTCTGGGGGCGCAAATCGTCGGACCGGAAAGCTCCAATCTGATCGCCGAAATCGGCCTGGCCATCGAAATGGGCACGACTTTGGAAGATATAGCGCTCACCATTCACGCGCATCCAACCTTGGGAGAAATCGTGATGGAAGCGGCGGAAGGCGCGCTCGGCCAAGCGATTCACCAGATCAACAAGTGAATACGAAATAACATGACGCCATAACGGCAAATCGTCAGATGTTTAATGGAGTTGGGGGAATCCCCAACTCCATTTGGCTTTGCTCAGTCGGTTGCGCTAACGGTCGTCTAACGGGCGCAGGAGCCGCTATTTGCCGTTTCCATGTCCGAATATCCACTAGCGTTGCATCAAACTTTTGCAAACCGGCTCCTTTAACGGCAAAAATGTCGATAAACCGCCTCATGCATGCAGGAAATCCTCCGGTATAAATGCAGGAAAAATCGTTTATCAGATCTTATGTCGGAAAAACTCACATATAAATTGACTGTTTTTCAGCTATTGGCAGTTTTCGGAAAATTATGCGGGAGGTTTTCCAGTATCATTTTATTTTTGCGTAAATTCGCCGAAAATAACGGGAGGTTTTCCCGTTATTTTCGCAATTTCTCCGTTTTCTCCACCGCCGTCAATATTCCGTGCAAAATTTCCCGGGGTGAGGGCGGATCGCCCGGCACATAGACGTCGACGGGAATGATTCGGTCCACTCCGCCCAAGTTCGCATACGTTTCGCCGATCAGATCGTCGCCGCACGCGCTTGAGCCGACAGCGACCACAAGTTTGGGCGACGGCGTGGCGGCATACGTTTTGCGCAGCGCTTCTTCCAAATTCCGCGTAACGCCGCCGGTAACCAGCAGCATGTCGGCATGGCGCGGCGAAGCGACAAAGTCGATGCCGAACCGCTGCACATCATATACGGGGTTCAGCATTGCCGCCAACTCCCATTCCGCCCCGTTGCAAGACCCGGTATCCACATGCCGCACGTGCAGCGAGCGCCCGAATGCCTTTTTGATCGCCTTAGGCAGCCGCTCCCGCAACTCGCTCAACGCTGCCGAACTTTGTGCGGCCATATGCTTCTGCGCGGTTTCGGCAAACACCGCCGCTTCTTCCGGCGAAAGCGCGAGATGTTGCGGATTGGCGGTTCCCAAGCCGTATTTCCATAATCGTTTGATGACAGCAAGCAAGTCCATATCCCCCTTTCATCCGGGATCGTTGATTAACGGTCACAGCAGGCGTAGCATAATTCAAAACTTTTGTTGATCAGCGGAAAATCGGGCACGATCGTTCCGGGAACGCATAACGGCACAACCGGCCAGTTGGCATAGGCCGCGGAACGGACACGATAGCGGAAAATCGCGTTGCGTTCGCCGGTCATGACAAAATGCACGTTTTCTCCCCTTGGCGACTCCGTGATGCCGATCCCGTACCGATAGGCCGGCAAGTCGCCGATTTTCCCCGCGATTTCGCCGTCCGGCATTTTATTGATGATTTGGTTGATCAGCGAAACCGACTGCCCGGTTTCCAAAGCCCGCATGTTAAACCGCGCCAGCACATCGCCGCCCGATTGCAGCGGGACCTCGAAGGCAAGCTGCGAGTAAGCGGCGTACGGATGGTCTCGGCGCGCATCGACATCCACTCCGGAGGCTCGCGCCGCCGGACCGACCGCGGCAAACTTCCTGACAATATCGGCCGCCAACACTCCGGTGTTCGCATATCGGTCTACGGCGATGCCGTTAGCCAACACATCGTTTGCGACTTCGCCGGCATTTTTGCCGATTTCTTGCGTGAGGCGCAAAATCTCTTGCAGTTGCCCGTCGTCCAAATCGCGAGCAACTCCGCCCAAGGCGATTGTCCCGCGCAGATATCGATGGCCGGTCATGCGTTCGTTTAGCTGCAGCAGCATTTCTTTCAGCCTGGCCCCATGGTTGGAACCATAAGCAAACCCGATGCCGGCGCAAATGTTGCCGATATCCCCGACGTGGTTGTACAGCCGCTCCATTTCCGCGAACAGCATGCGCAAATACTGCGCGCGCGCTGGAATTTGCGCCCCGGCGATCTGTTCCACCGCCTGCGCGTACGACATGGCATGCGAAACGTTGCAGACCGTGCAGATTCGCTCGGCCAACCGCAAACCTTTTTCAACATCCATATTTTCGCTTTTCTTCTCAATGCCGCGGTGCGTGAAAAATACTCTCGTCTCCAAATGCAATATCGTATCGCCCATCACCTGAAACCGGAAATGCCCCGGTTCGATCACCCCGGCGTGAATCGGGCCGACCGGCACTTCAAACACGCCTTCGCCTTTAACGAGCGGGTATGTAAAAGCGGACTCCGTGCGCGGGATAAATGTATGGGACGTAAAATCTTTGCGCAACGGATAGATTCCTTCCGGGAACCGGTCATGGAAGATCAAATTGCGCGGGTCGGGATGACCGTCGGGTACGACACCCATTAAATCGCGCGCTTCCCGTTCATACCAGGATGTTGCAGGCAGCACCTCGGCAAGGGACGGATAGTGCGGGTCCGCTCCGGGCACGATCGTCTCCAGGCACACAAGTTTTCCCGCATCTTTCGCAAAAAAGTAGCGCAGCACAAACCGGTCGACGCCGCATTCTTTCTCATCGCTTGCAACCATCGTGAGAAAGCGCAACCCTTGCCCGGCTAAAGATGCGTAAGCGGCTGTTAATTCGGTTCTCTCCGTGCGCAATGTTTCGATTTCCACGAAAATCAGCCTCCTGCCATGATCGTTGCGGCTTGCCGGATCAGTTGCGAGACGGCGGGCGGGATATACAGGCCGAATACCGCAACAAAAAGAAGCGGAATCATGAGCGGCCATACGGACCACCGGCTCAAGCTTCCCGCGGCCGGCTTGTCTCTCGGCACGCCGAACGACATTTTGCCGATATGAAAAATCATGGCGCCGAAAATAAACGCAACAAACGCCAGCATGATCGACGCAATGTAGGGATGCCCTGCGGAGAAGCCGGTTGCGATAATGGAAAATTCACTCGTAAACAGGCTGAACGGCGGCACGCCGGTGATCGCCAATGTGCCGAGCAACAGCAAGGGCCCCGTAATCGGCATGGCGGGCAAAACGCCGGTCACGCGCCCGATTTGCTTTGTATGATAAGTTTGGTAGATGTTGCCCGCCGTCAAAAACAACATCGATTTTGCCATCGAGTGGTTGATCATCTGCAAGAGCGCCGCAGCATACCCCATAACTCCTCCGAAACCGATGGCGACGGCGATAATGCCCATATGCTCAACGGTGGAAAAAGCAAGCATCCGCTTGTAATCCTGCTGCACGACGATAAAAGGAAACGCCACAATGATGGACAAAAGTCCGAAGCCGATAAATAAATGCTGCACCAGTTCCATACCGACGGAATGGCCGGCGATCACGGAAAAACGGATAAGCCCTAGCAATGCGCAGTTGAGCAGCACACCGGACAAAATGGCGCTGATCGGCGACGGCGCCTGGCTGTGCGCGTCCGGCAGCCAAAAGTGCAGCGGCGCGAAACCGATTTTCGTGCCCAGCCCGACGAACAGAAAGACGAACGCCAGGCTGACCATGGATGGCTGCAGCTTAATGCCCGGTTCTTTCAGGAACGACCAATTCAAAATTTCCTTCGACGCTCCGAGCGTATCGACCGCCGAGGCATACAGAATGATAACGCCCAAAAGGGCGACCGCGATCCCCGCGCTGCAGAGCATCAAATATTTCCATGCCGCTTCCAGCGTTTCGCCTTTGCGGTACAATGCCACGAGGAACGCCGAGACGATTGTCGTCGCTTCGATCGCCACCCACAACAGCCCCAAATTGTTTACGGTGCAAACGCACAGCATGGCCGCGATAAACAGATGATACCACAGGTAATAATGCCTAAACTGGTTTCCGTCAACCGCGCCCTCCCGGCGTTCGCGGCGCATAAAGCCGATGGAGTGCAAAGAGGCGGTTAAGCCGACAATCGCGATGATGGCAATTTCGATGGCGCCTAAAGCGTCCACATAAAAAAATTGATTGGCGCCGACCACGGTTCCGTAAACGGCTACATCCCATACAAGCCAGAGCGCGAGCGCAGAAGTTATCGCGCTTCCGGCAAAATGAATCCATTCGATGATCCGCTCCCGCTGCAGGGCGAAGCATGCCAGGGCAGTAACGGCAGGTGTAAGCAATGTCATAAACGGCAGCATGTTGGTTGATTCACCCCTTCAGCCTTCGCAGCCAATCCGTGCTGATGCTTTTAAACGTCTGATTCATCCGGTA